>JAFDFO010000249.1 GCA_019309815.1 Deltaproteobacteria bacterium | reverse complement strand
ATATCAAGCTCACAGGTCTGGAAATAGTGGTGCTCGATGAGGCCGACCGTATGCTCGATATGGGATTTATCGAGGATGTGGAGAGAATTGTTGACCGTGCACCACCTGAACGCCAGACGCTATTGTTTGCTGCGACACTGGACAACACCATCGTCAAACTGGCACGGCGTATCCTCAAGAATCCTGAGCGTGTTGAAATTGAATCCACCAAAATCACCCACAAATGTATTGAACAGCGCCTGCACATGGTCGATAGTTTTCGGCATAAGCACCGTGTGCTGGAGCACCTCATTGCTGATTCGGACTTGACCAGGGCGATCATCTTTTCGGCTACGAAAAGTGACGCCGATCATCTGGCCCGTCAACTCTATAGCGGGGGCCATGCCGCCGCCGCACTGCACGGGGATATGAGACAGAGCGCTCGAAATCGCACCATGAGCAACATGCGGCAGGGGAAGATCAGGCTCTTAGTTGCCACCGATGTTGCCTCACGCGGTATTGATGTGGCCGGTATCAGCCACATCATCAATTTTGATCTCCCAAGATGTGCTGAAGACTACGTTCATCGCATAGGGCGCACCGGCAGGGCCGGCGCCTCAGGTATCGCCATCTCTTTTGTGTTGCCCGGAGAAGTCAACGAGCTGTCGCGGATTGAACGCTACATTGGCCGGACTCTGCGCCGACATGTAATTCCGGGTCTTGAACCCACCCGGTCGCTGCGGACCTCCACAGTGACGAAGAAACGTGGACGGCAACCACAGGCACAAGGGAAAGGGCGGAACGGATCCAAACAGTCGACCTTCCACAATAACGGGAATACGACGTCTACAGGGTCTTCCAGAGGCAGGAAGTGGACATCGAGAACGAGAGAAGGGCACGTCACCGTAAGATACCGCAGGAGCGAGGCAAGCCCGCGGGCGAGGTGGACGAGGTAAGCTATGGACCAGAAGTCAATTAGAAATATTGCGATTATCGCCCATGTTGATCACGGCAAGACCACCCTGGTCGACCAGTTTTTTAAGCAGGGTGGCATGTTTCGAGAGAACCAGGCCGTGACCGAACGGCTCATGGATTCGATGGACCTGGAGCGGGAACGCGGCATCACCATAGCCGCCAAGAACGGTTCTTTCCGCTACCGGGATCATATGATCAATATCATCGACACCCCGGGGCATGCTGATTTCGGCGGCCAGGTTGAGCGGGTGCTGCGCATGGCGGACGGGTGCCTGCTCCTGGTGGATGCCCAGGAAGGCCCGATGCCGCAGACCTATTTCGTGCTGAAAAAGGCCCTGGCCATCCCCCTTCCGGTGCTGGTCGTGATCAACAAGATTGACAAACCCGCGGCCCGGCCACAATGGGCTTTGGACCAGGTATTCGATCTTTTCGTAAAGCTGGAGGCCCCTGACGAACTGCTCGATTTTGCGGTGGTCTTTGCCTCGGCCAAGGGGGGGTATGCCCTTGACGAGCCGGACGACCCCGTTGACGGTGCTTCCATGGTGCCGCTATTTGAAAAGATCATCGCTCATATCCCGCCGCCGCCCGGTGACCCGCAGGCCGTACTCCAGCTCCAGGTGAGCACCATTGATTACTCGCCTTATCTGGGCAAGCTCGGCATCGGCAGGGTGGTAAACGGGTGCATAAATATCAATCAAAATATCGCTGTGGCAAAGCGCGACCACAGCCTGGTGCCGGCTCGCATTACCAAGATATTCCGGTTTGAGCGGGACGGGAAGGTCCCGATCGAGTCGGCCGGCGCCGGGGAAATTGTGGCCGTGGCCGGCATGGACGACATTACCGTGGGCGTTACCTTCACCGACCCTGACGATCCCAGGCCCTTGCCGCTGATCAATATCGATCCCCCCACCGTCGCGATGCATTTCATCCCCAATGATTCTCCCTTTGCCGGTCAGGAGAGCAAATTCGTCACCTCCAGCCACCTGGAGGAACGCCTGTTCCGGGAGACCCTGACTGACGTCGCCCTCAGTGTCGAATCTCTGGGAGCCGGCACCGGTTTCAAGGTCTCCGGCCGTGGGGAGCTGCACCTTTCAATACTTATCGAAAAGATACGGCGCGAGGGATACGAATTCCAGGTAAGCAGGCCCCAAGTGATCATGAGGGAAGAACACGGCCAACTGCAGGAGCCTTACGAGGAATTGACCATTGATGTGGACGAACAGTACCGGGGACCGGTCATTGAAAAGCTGGGCAGGCTGAAAGGGCAGATGGTGGAGATGAACCGCCACAACGAGATGATCCGGATGATCTATAAGGTCCCGACCCGTGGACTCATCGGTTTCCGCAGCGAGTTTCTCACCGACACCAGAGGTATGGGCGTGATGAACTATGTCTTTGCCGGCTATGGCCCCTTTGCCGGAGAGATCGTGAATCGTAGCAGCGGAGCGCTTGTGGTCAAGGAGGCCTGCACCACGGTGGCCTACGCCCTGTTTAACCTGCAGGAGCGGGGTCGCCTCTTTCTGGGCCCAGGGGTCAAGGTCTACGCCGGCCAGATCATTGGTGAGCATAGCCGGGCCGGCGACCTGGTGGTGAACCCGGCCAAGGGCAAGAAGTTGACTAACATGCGAGCTGCGGGCTCGGATGAAAACGTTATCCTCACGCCGCCGCATCGCCTGAGCCTTGAGGACTACATTTCCTTTATCAACGATGATGAACTGGTGGAGGTGACCCCGGCCGCCATTCGGTTGCGCGCGCGGAACGGATCAGCCGAAAAAAAATACAAGATCATTAGCCACAGACCCGCCGTCGCTAAAGCTTCCGCCTCCGTCAAGACTACGGCGGACGAGATGGCGGGCAGGCCCACACAGACTGACACAGACAAAAAGATATCTCTCACAAAGCCCACAGAGTTCACAGAGAGGGAATGAGTTTTTGTCCCGCCTTCGCCCCTTCGACTTCGCTTCCGCCGTCGCATGAAGCTATGGCGCGACAGGCAGGACAGGCAAGGCTTCCGCCTTCGCGTAAAGCTACGGCGCGACAAGTCGGCGCGGGACCCCCGTTTTCCGCTGTACGCGCCTAACACGCATCCCCGCCAAAGTAACGGCGGGCAAGCCTGCGGCAGGCTTCTGCTAAGCCTAAAAAAGGCTACCAGATGAAACCAATAGGGCCCGGGATGACCATCAGCAGTTCAAAGCTTAAATGAACTTAGTTCGCGGCAGGCTTTCTTATCGATCAAAAGAGGTGCGGAGTTGTTCTTTTTATCCCGTTCAACGCAGCTGAGCGGAGCGGTTGAATGCGGATGAAGGTTACGCACTGTCTGAGTCCCGACTTGTCGGGACTGCAGTCCGCCAGAGGCGGATAAAGGTTAGCGAGCGAATCCAAAAACGGTATATTTCCTTACAGTCGCTGCGAAGCACTGCCGTGAGGTAGAACATTCCCTGTAGCTTGCTGCGGGGAGCTTCAATATTTTCGGATCATCTCCCGATTAG
>JAFDFO010000248.1 GCA_019309815.1 Deltaproteobacteria bacterium | reverse complement strand
AGCAATGACTGCCGGCATCCCCCCGCCTTGCAGGGCACGGAAGAAATCGCGGGGCGGCGGCGCAGAAGATGCAGTCTTCTGCAAATCAGACAGCGAGCGCGTCTCTTTCAACGCATCCACTCTCCCACGCTTTTTTGCTACAATCTCATCAAGAATCATACTTCTTCTCACAAAAAATAAAAAATTATCACGAAAGCACGAAAGCAGGAAAAAAAGAAAAATTTTCTATTTCGTGTTTTTCTATTTATTTCGTGTTTTCGTGATTAATTGTCTTTGTTCTACTCTTTGTACTCGTTGGTAACCCTCTTGAGTCCTTCCAGCTTTTCTAAAGCACGGCCCGAGTCAATCGCCTCTGCAGCAAGAGTAATACCCTCCGAAAAATCCCCGGCCCGCCCCGCCGCCACGAGTGCGGCAGCAGCGTTAAGCAGCACCATATCTCTCCGGGCACCCGGCTCACCTTTCAGCACACTTAGCACAATACCGGCATTCTTCTGTGCGTCGCCACCAAGGATGTCAGTCAAGTCGGCGCGAGACATGCCAAAGTCCTCCGGCTCAATCATGTATGTACTCACTTCACCGTCCTTCAGCTGACTGACCTGGGTCTTGCCGATGATGCTGATTTCGTCAAGGCTACCTTCCCCGTATACCACGAAGGCACTGCGCGAACCCAGCTTGTTTAGAACCTCGGCCAGAACAGGCGTCAACTTCTTCTGGTAGACGCCAAGAACCTGGACATTTGCCCCCGCCGGGTTGGTGAGGGGTCCCAGGATGTTGAATATGGAACGGATACCGATCTCTCGACGAGGCCCAATGGCATACTTCATGGCCCCGTGCAAAGCGGGTGCATACAAAAAGCCAATCCCGACCTCGTTGAGACACTTTTCAACCACAGCAGGGGGGACATCCAAGTTTACACCCAGACTTTCAATGACATCCGCGCTTCCGCATTGGCTGGAAACAGACCGGTTGCCGTGCTTGGCCACGCGCAGCCCACAGCCGGCGACCACAAAGGCCGTCGTTGTTGAGACGTTAAACGTATTGGTGCCGTCACCTCCAGTGCCACAGGTATCAATCACCGTCTCCAAATCCAGGTTGATATCGTCCCGGTCCATGGTTACCAGGGCGTCATCGGCTTTGATGTGCGTCGCTTTCCGGCGCATGACTCGTGCAGCCGCTGTGATTTCCTCCACCGTTTCCCCTTTGAGGCGCAAGGCGGTGATGAAAGCACCTATTTGGGCTGGAGTAGCCTCACCGCTCATGATCGCGTCCATAACAGCTTCCATCTCTTCTTCCTGCAAATTGGTGCCGTTTACTACTTTTTGGATGGCTTCCTTCAGCATGATTTTCTCCCTTTGGCGATCGTAGTGCATTTATTGACACGAAAGCTTCTTATAGATCCAAGAAATTCCGCAGAATATTCATCCCCTCCTCGGTCAGGATAGACTCAGGATGGAATTGTATCCCATGCACGGGGTAGTCCCGGTGTCTCAGCCCCATGATCTCACCGTCTTCTGTTTTTGCCGAGACTTCCAAACAGGATGGAAGGCTTTTTCCTTCGACAGCCAGAGAATGGTAACGGGTGGCAACAAAAGGATCGGGCACGCCATGAAAAACGCCGCGTCCGTCATGGTGAATCTGCGAAACCTTACCGTGCATCAGGTGCGCAGCACGCACGATCCGGCCGCCAAAAGCAACCCCAACAGCCTGATGACCCAGGCAGACGCCGAGGATGGGCAATTTCTCATGGAAGTGCTCGATCAAGGATATGATGATTCCTGCTGATTGTGGAACGCCGGGTCCCGGAGAGATAACGAGCCGTTCCGGGGCCATGGACTGAATCTCTTCAAGGCTCGTCTGATCATTGCGTCGCACTTCCACATCGGCACCCAGTACCCCCAGGTACTGAACAAGATTGTACGTGAACGAGTCATAGTTATCGATCATTAGTATCAAATCTCAACCCTCCCAATTCACACCAGTCCATTGTTGGCCATTTCCAAAGCCTTGACCATCGCTTTGCCTTTGTTCACCGTCTCCTCATACTCACGGGCCGGATCCGAATCCGCAACGATCCCGGCACCGACTTGCAGGTAAACCCGCCCATTGCGTACGAGCATCGTACGAATGGCGATGCAGAAATCCATGTTTCCGGAGAAGCCAAAATAGCCGACAGCACCCGCGTAGAGTCCCCGTCGAGTAGGCTCAAGCTCGTTTATGATTTCCATGGCCCGTACTTTAGGCGCTCCGGAAACTGTGCCTGCTGGAAAACAGGCACCCAGGACGTCGAACATATCCAGGCCCGGGGCCAGATCCCCTTCCACATGGGAAACCAAATGCATCACGTGGGAGTATCGTTCCACGATCATCAGGTCTTTTACCTCAACCGTGCCCACAGCGGCCACCCGGCCAACATCATTTCGACCCAGGTCCACAAGCATGATGTGTTCTGCCTGTTCCTTGGCGTCCGCACGCAACTCTTCCTCCAACCGCAAATCTTCTGCGGCATCTTTGCCTCGTGGTCGGGTACCAGCTATGGGCCGCAACGCCACTCGACCGTTCTCCAGCCGGACGAGAACTTCGGGAGACGCACCTATCACAATTTCTCCGTTGAACCGTAAGTAATACATGTAGGGAGAGGGGTTGATTCGTCTGAGGGCCCGATAGATCTCAAAAGGTTCAGAACAAAGATCAGTTTCAAAACGCTGACTCAGAACCACCTGGATCGCTTCACCCTGCTCGATGTATCTTTTAGCGGTGCCCACGATACTTTCGAACTGGGCTGGATCCATATTAGCCGTCAGTTCCAGGTCTTCCCGTGAGTCCCTTGGCTGTGGCCGAGATGACACAGCGGTCTCAAGGAGTCTCTCCGTCTCTTCTATCTGCTGAATGGCCTCGTCATAGGCAGCTTCGTAGTCCACGTCATCCGGAACGTAACAACTAATAACCACCTTGATTGTTTGCGTCAGGTTGTCATAGATGATGACCTGCTCCGGCATCATGAAAGCAGCGTCCGGCATGCCCACGTCGTCTGGTCCGCTTGGCGGCAGGTCTTCAAGAAAGCGTACCATATCATAGCTCATGTAGCCGACGAGACCGCCAAAAAATCTCGGAAGCCCGTCCACGGCCTCGCCACAAAAGCCCTCCATCAGGTTTTTGAGGTAGGCAAACGGCTCCGTCTTAAATTTCTTGTTCTCTCCATTGCGAGAACTGAGCTCTATTTCCTCACCACGTACCCTGACCACCAACCTGGAACGATGCCCGATGAAACTGTAGCGGCCCCATCGCTCGCCACCCTCTACGCTCTCCAACAGAAATGATTCAGGGCCCTCCAGTTTCTTGAAGAGACTGACAGGTGTTTCGGTATCACCGGGTAATTCCCGAAAGACTGGGATGACGTTGCATCGCTCTTTTAGCCGAAGGAATTCTTCTTTGCTTGGGTGAACCACAAAAACCCCCTTTTTTGGTCCTCAGTTTTGAAACTAATGTCCCTTTCGTGTTTTCTTTTTGTTTGCGGCATGCGCCTTGAAAACAGTACGTGCGTTGCGGCTGCGCCTTGAAAAGAGGCGTGATAGAATGCTTTTTGTTTTGAGCTTGTCCTGCCTATGCTTTTACTTCCTGGACAGACCGGCCAAACCAACCATAACTCACAAAAAAACCGCGAGCATTTTGTCAAC
>JAFDFO010000247.1 GCA_019309815.1 Deltaproteobacteria bacterium | reverse complement strand
TTCAGACGAAATGATTCAGGCCTCGTTGAGGTAGTTGACCTGCCGGAGTACCCGGAAGAAGACGTCGACGAAGTCATCAAGAATTGTCCGTGTGATTGTATTGCGTGGGAGGAGGCCTGAATATTACTCAGGAGATATGTTTATGAAAAAGGCGGCCCTGTTTGCTTACAATGGAGAGTTCATGTGCTTCATCCATGTGCTTCTGAACGCCCTTGACATGCATGACCGCGGATATGACGTCAAGATCGTGATAGAAGGGGCAGCAACCAAGCTGGTGCCCGAACTGGCGCAGGAAAGCAATCCTATGTTTCGGCTTTACGAGAAGGCAAGGGGCCTCGATCTGATTGATGGTGCCTGTAAAGCCTGCTCGAACAAGATGGGCGTCATAGAAGAAGTCAAAGCACAGGGATTGAGGCTCTTGGACGAGATGAGCGGGCATCCGAGCATGGCGCGGTATATAGAAGAAGGCTTTGAAATCATCACGTTCTGAGCAGTTGGACGTTTTCTTTGGTGAGCCAATTAGGAGATTCCCGGCGTTCTACCGCAGGGGTAAAAGGAGGTCGTTATGACTATTGACCGTGTAGTCCTCATGTTGGCAGGAAGCCTTATTTTAATAAGCCTGTTATTGTCCCTGATTCACTCTGCCCATTGGTTGTGGTTTACAGCTCTTGTGGGTGCGAACCTTCTGCAATCGGCGTTCACAGGCTTTTGTCCAAGTGCCAAAGTCTTGAAATTATTCGGAGTCAAGCCGGGAGAAGCCTTCAAGTGAAGGATGCAAGGGGTCTTCACAGGTTGAAGAGCATCCTCCTTGTGATCCCTTTCTCCGGATGATCCTGTCATAGAAGTCGTTCGATGACGAGATTCCTCACGTGATAACTGCCCGCCGACCTTGAAGACCTAACTCGAAAACAATGGAGTCCATGATGCAACAGCGAATCGCTTTTGTGCTTGCGCTACTGGTAATAATCCTCCCACTTGCTTGTAGCGAGGAGATTGAGCCGGGAACCACCACAAAAACCTCTCCGGTCGTATCTAATGTGGCCGTGGGAACCGTACATATGGCCGACCAGCAAGTCATGTATGAAGCCGTTGGTACGGTCCAAGCCGGCATCACCAGTGATTTGGCCAGCAAGCTGTTGGGAACTGTGGAGGCTGTCCAGGTACGCGAGGGAGACCAGGTAAAAGAGGGCGACCCGCTTGTCATTATCGACCAGCGCCAGGTAAAGGCAGCATTTCGCGGGGCAGAAGCGGGTCTGGCCGAAACCAATAAAGCCCTAGCAGCGGCCATATCAACACGGGAGGCTGAAAAGGCCCAAAGTGGCCTTGCTCGTGCCACCTACGAGCGATTCGTGCGTCTCAGAAGAGACGGCTCTGTCAGTCAACAGGAATTTGAAGAGATACAGGCGCGCCACCAGGAGGCGGAGGCTTCACTGAAAAGGGCAGAGGCCATGGTAGCAGCGGCCACGGCACGGATCAGTCGGGCTGAGGCTGCCCTGACAACAGCAGACGTTGCCAGCAAAGATGCGGTGATTACAGCTCCGCACGACGGGGTCATTACCAGGAAGCTGATTGACAAGGGTGACCTCGCTCGGCCTGGAACCCCGCTCTTGACCTTGGAAACCACGAATCGTTTTTGCGTGGATATGGTAATCCCCGAGATGTACATTGGCTACATCAGGCCCGAGCAGAAGGTCTTGATCAGAGTTCCTGCATTGCAGGCAGAGCCCCTGGAGGGAACGGTCTGTACTATTGTTCCAAGTGCAGACCCGAGAAGCCGCTCTTTTGTCGTCAAGGTCAGGATGCCCATCGACATCAAGGCTCGATCCGGCATGTTCGCTCGGGTACAGGTTCCCACGGGCCAAGCCAAGACGATTCTGGTGGCCCGCCGCGCAGTCGTTCGCCATGGACAACTCACCGGTTTCTACCTGGTTGATGCCGATAACACGGCACGCTTTCGCCTCATTCGAACCGGCAAAACGTACGGGGATTCCATTGAAGTCCTGTCGGGACTGAAGACGGGAGACCGTTATGTCCTGGAGCCAACGCCAGAACTCCAAGACGGCTCGCGAGTGGAGGTAGCCCAGTGAGAGAACGTATCGGGGCGGCAGGAAGAATTGCCCGCTCTTTCATTGACTCAAAGCTCACCCCCCTCATCATAGTCGCCTCCATCCTCCTGGGGTTGGCAGCCGTATGCGCTCTTCCCAGAGAAGAGGAACCTCAGATCATTGTCCCAATGATCGACATATTTGTCCAGATGCCGGGTGCAAGCCCAAAAGAGGTAGAAAGACGCGTTACAACGCCGATGGAAAAGCTGTTGTGGGAAATCCCCGGCGTGGAATACGTTTACACCACTTCGAGTCCGGGCGTTTCCATGGCAGTGGTCCGTTTCTTTGTAGGCGAAGATGAAGAGGAGTCCATCGTCCGCCTCCAGTCGAAGCTCATGGCCAATTATGACCTGATTCCCGAAGGCGTTTCCCTTCCCCTTATCAAACCTCGCTTCATCGACGATGTTCCAATACTATCCCTGACCTTTTGGGGGGAAGATGCAGATCATTATATCTTGCGGCGCGTCGTTGCCGAGGTGGAAGACCTCGTGAAGCGTGAAGACAATGCCTCAACCACAACCGTAATCGGCGGCTATCGGCGCCAGGTCCAGGTTCTCTTGGATCCCGTCAGCATTGCAGCTTTTCACCTGAACCCGGTCACTATTGCTCACATGCTCCGGGCCGCGAACCAGGAATCGAACATCGGGAGCTTCCCTTCGCCAGATGGTGAAGTACTTGTCCATACCGGCGGGTTTTTGAGCGATCCGGATGACGTGGGTCGCGTGGTCGTGGGAATTCATGGAGATCATCCTGTCTATTTGAGAGACGTTGCCAAGATTGTCGACGGCCCGGAAGAGCCGGACCAGTATGTATTCTTCGGGACAGGTCCGGCAGCGAGTGAAAAGGGAATCGTTGAGGATGGTTCCCGCAAGGGGGTCTACCCTGCCGTTACCCTCACGATCGCCAAGCGAAAGGGCGCAAACGCCGTCACCGTTGCTAAACAGGTGCTGCGCCGGGTGGAGGAGAGTCGGGGCAGACTCATCCCGGACAATATCCAGGTGACAGTAACCAGGCACTATGGAGAGACGGCCAAGGAGAAATCCGACGAACTCCTGCTGCACATGTTTATTGCCGTGTTCTCGGTGACCATCCTCATATGGATTGCTCTCGGCCGCAGAGAATCAGGTGTCGTGGCCCTGGCCATACCAGTGACATTAGCCCTGACCCTCGCGGTTTTCTATCTGTACGGCTACACATTGAACCGCATTACGCTCTTTGCTGATGACGCCATTGTTGTTGTCGAAAACGTGGTGCGTCACTTCCGACTTCCTGAGAACGAAGACCGTCCGTTGTCAGTCGTCGTTATTGAGGCCGTGGATGAGGTCGGGAACCCAACGATTCTGGCAACCCTGGCCGTGATTGCAGCCATTCTACCTATGGCCTTTGTGGGCGGTTTAATGGGCCCCTACATGCGCCCCATTCCTGTGGGAGCCTCGGCAGCTATGGTCTTCTCCCTGTTGGTCGCCTTTGTCGTAACGCCGTGGGCATCGCTTCGTCTGCTGAGACATGGAAAGCATAACAGCGTTCAGGCTCATGGAGAGAAGGAAGGTTGGAGCGCCAGATACTACCGACGTATTATGACTCCCATCATTGAAATCCCTTTGTGGCGATGGACCTTCTTAGGGGGTGTGGTAGTGCTTCTTCTGGCGGCCTGTGCGCTTGTTGCCGTGGGGTGGGTCAAGGTCAAGATGTTGCCGTTTGACAACAAGAGCGAGTTTCAGGTCATTATCGACATGCCCGAATCTGCGACATTGGAGGAAACATCCGCAGTCGCCATGGAGATGGGCGATTTCCTGAAGACGGTCAATGAGGTGGTTGACTATGAAATCTATGTTGGAACCGCCGCACCCTTC
>JAFDFO010000246.1 GCA_019309815.1 Deltaproteobacteria bacterium | reverse complement strand
CCGGATGCCCGGCGGGCTGCGGCGGTGTGACCAGCACGGCCAGTCGATTGTTGGCTCCTCGGCGAATGGCCTTCGTGATGTTCAGCTCATGGCGGAGAAACATCCCCGTTAGCGCGTCATCCGGTGTTAGTTCGGTTCCATTCAGGTAGACCTTGGCCGAGTAATTGATGCCGCGGAATCGGAGCCAGACGGACTCCGCGTTCGCCCAGTCCGCCGAATCCAGACGGAAGTCGGAGACGAACCAGTAGACGTACTCGTCGACCCCTTCGTGCAGATCCGTTATCTGCTTGTTGTTCAAACCGAAGTACGGATCCGGAACCTGCCCGCTCGCTACCAGCGTGGCGAGCACCGTTCCCGGAACGACTGCCGAATGCCAGGCGTCCACCGGCAGGATTACTTCCGGGGTGGACAACTCCGTTCCGTCATCCGACGGATCGGCCTTCCTGGCCACCCATGTGGGCAATCTCGTTGCCGACAACGTCACGGCATCCAGGTCCTCCGCGCCTGGCTGGTCCGAGGAACCGCAGCTTGCAAGGAGCATGGACACGGTGGCTGCCACCGATCCAAGCAAGAAGGCCCGTCGCGAGATGTCCGAATTGTTCATCTTGTCCTCGGCCAAGGGCCCGCGAAAGAATAACTCCCCTTTACAGTAGAGCTACCAGCTCTTGTTGCATGTCGTAATAATCTGGTTAGCTTTAATCTTGCACGATCTGAAACCACTTCGTATTCAAGTTTTTTCTTCTCAGCTTCTGTTAATCCCATGAACTGCATTTTCCCCCCATTTTCTCCTCTACAAGTCGATCACGGCCATTGATGCCTATATTCTGATGAAAATATACATGTAAAATCTGGAATGGTCCAACCCTGATTTATACCTTGATTCCTCAATGGCACTTGAATCCGGCCAGCGGTGAAGGTAACCTCCTCGCGGACTTGTGTCTGGATGTCCCACCCAGCCTTTACTGTGCCCATTTTGTGCCCAACGTAACACACAAATCCTAACATAACCTAACATTTCCCAACTTGTTGGGCACAAAAAAAGCTAATGATATCAGTTTACTAACTGACATCATTAGCTTTTCGGAAATGGCCCTGTTTGGTTTAGGAATCCTTCCCTGAGCTACGGGGGCGTGTATTCGGGGCACAGCTTAGGTCATAAGCAGTGTTCAGTCAATAAGAAGAATATCAGGAGTAATAGCAAAGTAAAGATATCAGAATCATATCTTCACATCTTTGCGATGAGTGGAACTAGAGATACTATGGCAGTATCGTAAATTTGGATGGATTTGCGATATATTGTAGCGAGCGATACTTTCGAGCGATTTGCTGAAGACACAAGGTATAGTGGTCTTAAAGGTCGGTCGTTGTCTGGCAACTTCCAAATGGTGTTAGCCAGGTCTCTGGTCCCAAGGGTCCCCAGATCCAAAGATGGGCATATTCAATTCGCAGAGTGAAAATACGTCAGGGTTTTGACGTTTTCCAGGGTCATGCCGTCCCCTAAGTCGCGTTACATAAACCTTTGGCAGATGATGACAGAAAAGCCGGGCCAATAATAGGAGGCGCTCAAGAAGGAAATAGACTCAAGTACGCGGAATTGGATGTGGATCCACAATTCCGAGGCACATAAAAGCAGTGCGCAGTAAATACAGGTATAAAATTTGCATGTAACTTCAGTTGAATCATTTGCGATAATGTCGATGTTTCGTTCTTTTTTAGCGATATAGTTGTAACGCCCCGAAAAGGCAAACCGTTCGAAAGAATGGGACGCAAAACCGACAGGCCGGGGGTCAAAGGAATCACCCGGCGGCTGGGTTACCGAAGTGGCAAGATAGTGTGAGAGAGCCTACCTCTGGTGCTCAGGCCCGGGGCAGGCTTTTTTGTTTGACCTTCTATACTGATCTTTGATGACGGGAGGCTATCGAGATGAAAACAAGGAGAATAATAAATGGAGTGTTTGTACTGGTATCGGTTTTGGCGCTTATGGGTTTATCGCGTCAGGTCTTTGCTTCGGCCGAGGACCAGCAACCAGAACCGAGTATAAAAATACTCAGGGCAATGACGTTGAACGATGCGATAAAGCCACAAAGGGCATTTCGTCTGTGGCACCCTGTTGTATTCGGAATCGAATACAGGATCACGGGGGAGGAAAATACCTGGTACCAGGTTAAGGGGATTGTAAACGTGTCTGGTTGGCAAGTCGCAGGTATACAGACAAGGCGCCCCGGCGTTTATCGCATGTTCACCGGCCGCCTGGTCCCCGGTGATATCCGGCCGGGTGAGATGGCGGTGAGATACATGGTCAAATTGGGGGAAGGAGGGGAGTTGCTGGACGAAGGCACCGCTACGTCACTGTTAACCGTATTACCCCCTAACCCCAACCTGGGATATTTGCGTCTTGTTGAAAAAGATCCTGATGACGGGAGTATTGTCGAAGGTGGCGGTGGAGGTCTCCTAAGGTATACCCAGAACGGGCGCGCGTTCTTTTTCCATTTCGATGCACATGGCCTTTCTCCTGGCGACAGCTATACGCTGGTCTATCTCCCTGAACCCTGGCCTCACCATGGATTGATCTGTCTCGGTGAGGGCACAGCCGACGAGGTTAACCACGTTCGTATCGTTGGAGCACCCAGGATCAAGGGTGGCCTCCCTGCAGAGGAGTATGATCTAAATGCTCCTAAAGGGGCTGCTATATTGCTGGTCCGTAGCGACGATGTAGACTGCTATGAGAAGATGATGCTTGACTGGAAGCCCGAAGACTACCTGTTTGGGGATAGCTTGATCATGTATGAAGATGGTATAAGAGAAAGTATGAACGAACGAAGTTCGTTAGAACCAAGAAGAACACTCAGAAGATTAAGAAGACCAAGATAAGATACCCCTGACGCCATAGCCAGGATAAATGTTGTAAACGGCCGAACCAGGCAAGAAGAAAGAATTCTTAGAGAAAACCTTCTTTTTCCGTCCAAAAGGTCAATCGCATATAGTCACTGGACACAACATATTGGGCTTGGTTCCCAGAGTCAAAAACTAAACACATCTTGCCAAACCCTTGGCTATTGAACATAGAGAGTTTTCCTGTATTACTTCCCATAATGTCTACTATCCGAAAGTTGAAGATAACAGAATAATACCGTCACATCTTTGCGATGAGTGGAAGTAGATAGACTATGATATTATCTTCAAAAGCAAAAGGCAGAGCCATCTGTGAACCTGCCTCGCTCTTTGACAATTTGGTTCTTTACCAGCTCAAACTGCGAGCTGCGGTGTCAATGAAGCAATCACTGCCTCCACCGTCAATAAGAGGGGTAACGGGGGGAAAAAGCGTAGTCCTATCGGCAACGGATTCACATGCATCTCCTATCCCGTCACCGTCGCTATCCGCTTGATCAGCATTGGCAACCTTGGGACAGTTGTCTACATTCGCGCACAGGTCATCCCCATCGGCATCATTGTCTGGATCATTGG
>JAFDFO010000065.1 GCA_019309815.1 Deltaproteobacteria bacterium | reverse complement strand
GGGGTGCCGACTGTAGGAGAACGTGTCGCGCAGAACAGGATCATAGGGAACGAATCCGGGAGACAGGACAATGGCTCCTACTCGGACCTTGTGAACCTTTGGCTCCTCCTGGAAGTTGACCGCGCCTGTGGGACAAAACTTTTGACACGCTGTACACCGTCCCTTCTTCTGAAAATAGATACAGTTTTTCGAGTCGATTGCATACTTGAGGGGAACGGCTTGGGGATACGGAAGATAGGCGGCCTTCCTCTTGGTCAGGCCGGCATTGTAGACATCTGTAACACGCTTTGGGCATTTCTCTGCACAGGTGCCACAGGCAATGCACAGATCTGTATCGATGTACCGGGGAGACTGGGAGATCGTTACCTCAAAGTTGCCTGCATCACCAGACACGCTCTCCACTTCTGACAGCGTAAGCAACTCAATGTTGGCGTCCCGGCCGACCCCGACCAGTTTAGGCGAGAGAATTCACATGGCGCACTCGTTGGTAGGAAATGTCTTGTCAAGTTGCGCCATGGTACCACCGATGGCAGGAGACGCTTCTACCAAGTAAACACGGAATCCGGTTGAGGCCAGGTCCAGAGCACACTGCATGCCGGCAATTCCCCCTCCTACCACCATAACCGCCCCAACAGTTTCGGGCTTATGTCCGTCGCTCATCTCACTCAATCTGACTCCCTCCCGCATTGGCTACAAGTGGCAACGCCTGGCTGAACCGTCTCATTGCAAAATGGGCATTCCAGGGTCACGTTGATGGTATGTGTCGTGCTGATCGCCTCGCGCCCATTGCGGTTACCGGAGTAAAAGACATTAAGTCATGTAAATCAAGCACATTTTGCGCCCGGGCAACCCACCACCACCTACTTTACCCGTGAGGTCGCCGGCTCTTGTGATACTGGTACCCGCACTGTACGAAAGGATTCGGCGTTGCCTCAAAAAAACGTCGGAAAACCGAAACGGATCTTGCGAAATACAGTGTTTTTTGTCAAAAAATACATGAATGACCCCATTTCATATCCCATGTTTCTGTGTTATTGTCTCTTTAATCAGTTGGCTTGCTGTACAGTTCAAGGTCGAACAAGTCCTTGACAGCATTTTTTGACCAACATGATCAATCAAGAAGAGGAGGTAGATATTATGACAGCAACAACATTCACATGTGCGCTTTGCGGCCACAACGCGGAAAGTAAGTTCGCCGGGGATGTTTGTCCTAAGTGTAATGAGAGCTATTGGAAATGCTCCAAATGCGGACATATGCTTCAGGCCGTAGCCCCTCCTAATGCCTGCCCTTCGTGTAACGAGAAATGCGAGTTCTTAAATGCAACCTGCTACACGCCAGAGTGTGGGGGACCCGGCCACCTTGATCCCCGCATTTAGGCCCCGAATCCGTTGCATCTTGTTCTCGCAATCTTGATAGATAACTAGATGCCTGTAGGGTATTGAGGAGAGTTCGGGCTTTCGCCTGGAGGCTTTAGAGGAAAAGAATACTACCCCGCGGGGTATCTCAACCTTTCAGTCTTCACACAGTTTCTATCCCGGGAATTCCTGCTTAGGGGAACACAGTAATTGTCTGGGTTGCCCTAACGCGGCTTTATATTTGTGCGAACCCACTCTACGATTGTGTCAAGTGAGGTCCCGGGCAGGAAGACTTCTCGAACACCCATGGCTTTTAGCTTGACCACATCTCTATCAGGGACAATCCCACCACCAATAACCGCAATATCGTCCGCGCCCCCTTCACTGAGTAGGTCAATGACCCTCTGAAATAAGTACAGATGTGCGCCGGCAAGGCTGCTGAGACCGATCAAGTCCACATCTTCCTGGATGGCCGCATTCACAATCTGCTCAGGAGTCTGATGGAGTCCGGTGTAAACTACTTCAAATCCTCCATCACGAAACGCTCTTGCAATGATGCGGGCCCCCCGGTCATGACCATCGAGTCCGGGCTTTGCCACAAGGATTCTTGTTTTTCGTTCCATCATCATATCAGAGTACGACAAGTGCCTAGAGTGCACTAGAGTGCGCTAAAGCCTGCCCTGGCGCGACATAGTCAGATCCACCAGCTAAGTCTATGGGTGTTACGTGCCCGGCTCAGCCTACCATGATACCAAGCCAGGTCTGGGCCAGGGTGCCTAACGTTAAGAAGATAAACTATAATCCTGAGATTTAGTCATTCTTCCTTCGCTATTCGTCATTCGTTATTCATTATTCATTATTCGTTATTTCAGAATGTGCTCGGGTCTCTGTATTCTCCAAACACCTCCCTAAACACATCACACATCTCCTGAAGTGTAGCATAAGAAGACGCAGCGTCAATCAGGTGCGGCATGACATTCTCATCGCCTACACACGCGTCCCCAAGACGCTCCAGGGATTCCCTAACCTTTGTATCATCCCGACTGTTCTTGACCTCCTGAGTCCGCGCAATTTGACGCTGCTCCAGGGCCTCATCCACGTGGTAGATGTCAACCGGCAGCTCGTCATCCGTTACATGCTTGTTGACTCCCACCATAATACGAATTTCTTGGTCAACTTCTCGCTGAAACCTGTATGCGGCATCCGCGATCTCCATCTGAGGGTAGTTTCTCTCAATCGCCTTGAGCATGCCTCCCATGTCGTCAATCTTTTGAATGTAGTCATAAGCGGCCCCCTCCATCTCGTCAGTCAAGGCCTCCACAAGGTAGGAGCCCCCCAGAGGGTCAATAGTGTTAACCACGCCGGTCTCTTCAGCCAGAATTTGCTGGGTCCGCAGGGCAATCGTGGCAGCCTCTTCGGTTGGGATTGCCAGGACCTCATCAAAGGAGTTTGTGTGCAGTGACTGGGTCCCTCCAAGCACGGCACCCAAAGCCTCCACCGCGGTCCGGACCACATTGTTAAAGGGCTGCTGGGCGGCCAGGCTGCAGCCGGCTGTCTGCGTGTGGAAACGAAGCCAGAGAGATCGCTCGGATTTTGCATTGAAACGGTTCTTCATGATGTTTGCCCACATCCTTCGGGCCGCACGGTATTTGGCAATCTCTTCAAAGAAATCAATATGGGCATTAAAGAAAAATGAAAGCCTGGGCGCAAAGGCATCTATGTCAAGCCCCCTCTCAAGGGCTGCTTCTACATATGCAATGCCATCCGCCAGTGTGAAGGCAAGTTCCTGAACTGCCGTAGATCCAGCCTCGCGGATATGATACCCGCTGATGCTGATCGTGTTCCAGCGAGGCACCTCACGGGTTCCGAACTCAATCGTATCTACAATGAGCCGCATGGACGGTTCGGGCGGGCACATAAAGGTCTTTTGGGCGACGAACTCTTTCAACATATCATTCTGAATCGTGCCCCCCAACTTTTCTCGGGGAATCCCCTTCTTTTCAGCCATGGCGATATACATAGCCCACAGTACCGGAGCAGGAGGGTTAATCGTCATGGAGGTGGTGAGTTTGTCTACCGGCAACCTGTCAAAAAGAATCTCCACGTCTTTCAGGGTATCGATGGCCACTCCACATGTTCCGCACTCTCCGAGGGCCTTGGGATCCCCTGTATCGTAGCCCATAAGGGTCGGCATGTCGAAAGCTGTGGACAACCCGGTCTGTCCCTGATTAACCAGGTGGTGAAACCGTTCGTTCGTTTCTTCTGCACTTCCAAGACCTGCAAACATGCGCATGGTCCAAAGCCGTCCCCTGTACATGGAGGCCTGCACGCCACGGGTGTACGGATACTTCCCGGGGAACCCCAGCTGGCTGGTGTAGTCTAATGCCTTGGTGTCCACCGGTGTGTAAAGTCCTTCTATCGGTTTCCCGGACACCGTGGTAAACGATTCTCTTCGCTCAGGGGAGGAGGACAGCTTTTCCCGAAGATGCTCGTCCCACACCTCTTTATCCGACTCTATTTTTGCAAGTTCGTCCTCTTTGAACAGAGTGCCCATTGCATACCTCTCTTAATTGTTCAAAGGGTAAAGGGTGATTCTCAACCATGACTGCGAGTTATGATTCAATGCCATCTCGGGCGCCTTCGCCCTGGTCGAAATAGTGTTTCGTGGATTCCATGTTAGTTACAAGATGGGCCTTTTCTATGAATGATGCGGGTGCCCCCCTCCCTGTGAGAATCAACTCAACGTTGCCAGGCTTCTCATCTATGAGCTTCAGCACCGCATCTTCTTTGACCAGCTTCAGGGAAACCGCCACGTTGACTTCGTCCAGGATGAGCAAATCGCACACCTTCTCATCCAGAATCCTTTGTGCCTCCTTGAGGGCTTCCTGTGCCAGGCCGATGTCCTCAGGGCTCGGGTTGCCAGGATCCACAAAGCCATCTCGCCCCATTGGTTTGATCACGAGTTCCGGGGAAAGACGCTGTGCCATGTTCAGTTCACCGGTCTCCTGGTCCCCCTTTAGGAACTGAATCATCACCACCCTTAAGCCGCGGCCTACAGCGCGCAGGGCCAGGCCAAGGGCGGCCGTGGTCTTCCCTTTTCCCTCTCCTGTGTAAACTTGAACAAGGCCCTTATCGAGTCCCATCTTCTTCCTCTTCAGTTTCTTATTCACCGCAGAGAACGCAGAGGTCATGCTTTTTGTTTTCCGCCAAACACTACCCCTTCAAGAGATTGCGGGCGATGACCAGTCTCATGATCTCATTGGTGCCTTCATAAATCTGACAGATTTTGGCGTCCCGCATGTGGCGCTCCATGGGAAAATCTTTGCAGTAGCCATATCCACCCAGGACTTGAATACCCTCCACTGCTGCTCGCATGGTAATGTCAGAAGCATACATCTTGGCCATGGCAGATTCCTTCTCAAAGGGTTTGCCATTGTCCTGCAGCCATGCGGCTCTCAACAGAAGGAGTTCTGCTGCATCGAGTTCAGTGGCCATGTCTGCCAACTTCCACTGAATTGCCTGGAATGCGGAGATCGGCTTTCCAAACTGTTCACGTACCTTGGAGTATTCCAGAGCCTCTTCCAGTACTGCGCGACCGATGCCCACTGCCTGTGCCCCAATGCCAAGACGACCTGCATCCAGCGTTGTCAACATCTGTCTGAGGCCCGCCCCTTCGTCTCCCAGGAGGTTGTCTTTGGGAATGCGGGCATCTTTGAAGACCATCTCTGCTGTGCCGGACGCCTTAATCCCCAGCTTGTCCTCAACGCGGCCGACGGAAAAACCGGGCGTGTCATTCAGGTCCGCGACAAAGCTGCTTATCCCCTTGTAACCCTTCTCTTTGTCTGTGACCGCTGCCACAACGCAGTAATCAGCCACGTTACCGCTCGTGATGAATTTTTTCTCTCCGTTTATAATCCAGCTGTCCCCGTCCAGTTCAGCGGTCGTCCGCATGGAAGCCGGGTCTGAGCCGGCACCCGCCTCGGTCAGGGCGTAACACCCTATTGCCTTGCCGCTTGCCACCGGGGTCAGATATTTGGCCTTCTGTTCATGGTCCCCAAAGGTGTGGATAGGAAAGCAGTACAGGGAGTTGTTTACGGACATGATTACGCCGGTCGAAGCACACGCCTTTGAGATTTCAATCATGGCTACCATATACGACACGTAGTCCATGCCGGCCCCACCGTATTCTTCAGGAATGGCAACACCCATCAGGCCCAGTTCGCCCATCTTCTGACACAGGTCCGCAGGGTGTTCATGGGTTTCGTCAAGTCGGGCTGCGACCGGCCTGACCTCATTCTCCGCAAAGCGCCGGCACATGTCCTGGATCATCTTCTGCTCTTCAGTGAGTGAGAAATTCATGGTTGCTCCTGGAAAAGCTTTTGGAGTTTATTAGGTTCCCGCGTATTGGTCACAATGTAGCGGAAACAATCGGTCACGAGTTGCGGGTTACGAGTTACGGGTTAACGTTTGCCTCAGCTTACAACTCGCAACCCGTAACACGCAACATGCAACCTCTATTAAGCGTGGGCCTCCGATATTCCCTTGAGAGCGGGGTTCGCAGACTATACCAGTTCTCCCGTAAACTTCGGCGGCCGCTTTTCCAGAAATGCCGCGGTGCCTTCTTGTTGATCAGGGCTGGCAAAACAGAGCGAGAAGGCATCCGCCTCCAGGGCACAAGCCGCCTTCAAATCCACGTCAAAACCGTCGTCGATCACGTGCTTTGCTGCTCTAAGGGAAACCCTTCCCTTTTCGGCTATTGTCTTGGCAATCTTTGAGGTTTCCTCTATCAGGGTTTTCGCAGGAAAGATTCTGGTAACCAGTCCCATGGAAAAGGCCTCCTGGGCTGTTATGATGCGGCCTGTCATACAGAGTTCTTTTGCACGTCCCTTTCCAACAAGGCGCGCCAGGCGCTGGGTTCCACCAAAACCCGGAATCAGCCCCAGGTTGATCTCTGGCTGTCCAAAGCTAGCCGACTCTGAAGCACATATGAAATCACAGGCCATGGCTATTTCACACCCGCCGCCGAGGGCAAAGCCGTTCACACAGGCAATCACAGGAATATCCATGTCCTCCAATGCAAAGAGAGTGGACTGACCTACCTGAGCAAACCGCTTTGCCCCAAGTGGATCCAACGCCTGGAGTATCCGGATATCAGCCCCTGCCACGAATGCCTTGCCAGCCCCGGTCAACACAAGAACCTTCACCTCCGGCGTTTGCAGGATTTCGGCCAGGGCTGCACGAAATTCCTCGATCATCTCCGGATTGATAGCATTCAACACCTTGGGCCGGTTGAAGGTAAGGGTTGCAATGGCGTCAGACACGTCGAGTTTTATCGTCTTATAAGACATTAAGTACCTCCAGAGTCTAAGGTATTGGAGTGATGGAGTATTGGAGTGATGGAGTGATGGAAAAAGCAGGCCAGACAATGAATCTTACATTCTTTTGAATCCATTACTCCATCACTCCAGTACTCCATCATTCCAGTGTTCCATTATTCCATCATTCCAGTATTCAGTTATTCCATCACTCCAGTACTCCAGTGTTTTTCCGCTCTACGATTCCAGTTGTTGCCGGGCCCCTATCCTTGGTTAGTCTCTCTCCAGAATCAAACACACCGCCTCACCACCCCCTAGACACAAGGTGGCAAGTCCGCGCTTTGCCCCCTTGTCCTCCATCAGATGGACAAGGGTAACCAGAATCCTGGCCCCGCTTGCACCAATCGGGTGCCCCATGGCCACGGCACCCCCTCGGAGATTCACCTTTCCAGGATCGAGCCCAAGCGTCTTGATAATGGCAACAGAGGAAGAGGAGAAAGCTTCATTGATTTCAAAGATATCAATATCGTCAGCTGTAAGGCCTGCCTTGTCCAGCACCTTGGGAATCCCATCGATCGGCGCGACCAAAACATATTTCGGGTCGATACCAACGGAACACTGTGCACCGACCCGAACCATTGGCTTCAAGCCTAAGGCCTCGGCTTTCTCCCTGGCCATCAGGACCACGGCTGCAGCGCCGTCGCTGATTTTGGAGGCATTTCCGGCTGTAACGGTCCCGTCCTTTTTGAAGGCGGGCCGAAGCCTGGTGAGCGCTTCCATGGAAGTCTCCCGGACAACCTCGTCACTGTCACACAAGACGGGAGACCCTTTTCGCTGCGGGATTTCCACCGGGAATATCTCTCTGTTAAAGCCTTTATCAGCCTGGGCCTTCAGGGCCTTATTGTATGAGTTCAGCGCAAACTCGTCTTGGTCTTTCCTTGTAACATCATACTTCTCCGCACAAAGCTCTGCACTCATCCCCATATGAAAGTCGTTTATGTGGCACCACAGTCCGTCGTGCATCATGCTGTCTAACAACTTGTCATGTCCCATGCGGTAACCGGTCCGGGCCTTTTCGAGAAAATAGGGAGCCAGGTTCATGCTCTCCATGCCGCCTGCCACTATCACGTCTGCATCATTCACCATAATGGCCTGGGTAGCCATCATGACTGCCTTCAGCCCCGAACCACAGACCTTGTTGATGGTCACCGCCCCCACATCATGGGAGAGCCCCCCTTTAATGAGCGCTTGTCTGGCAGGATTCTGACCCAGCCCACAGGGAAGAACGTTTCCCATGATCACTTCGTCTATGTCATCCGAGGAAATGCCCGCCCGTTTTATGGCTTCAGCAATGGCATAGGCTCCAAGGTCGGTGGCAGGGATCCTGGACAGGGCGCCTTGAAATGCCCCGATAGGTGTTCTGGCAGCGCTGACAATGACAACTTCTCTCATCGACTCCTCCTTTTCTCCTTCCGTCCCGGGGCGAGTCACTGTCTCCCCGCCATGTTAACCAAACCTTCATTTCAGATCGAACATAGCCCTATTCAGGCCTGTATAGCCAAGTAAGCAGCAAGCAGCGAACAATAGGGAGAAGAGCGTTTGCACAGGCCCCTACCACTTACAGCCTGGTATGAGGATGGTAGGAAATCGCAGCTAAGGAAGCCTGTACTCCGAGGCACAAGGTACCGTATTGTAGTAATTAGAACTTGCCTTCTTCCCCTGAGTACTCCGGCCTGAAAAATGGTGTAAAGACGATTTTATCTATGGTGCCCATTCCATACCGTTTGCGTTTCTTTCTGGCAATGGCATAGGCGTCCATATAGAGCTTGGACTTTCTGAAACAGAGTGCAAAAGGGTCGAGTGCGGTTGGGCTCCCGGACGCGGAATTCCTAAAGTGCACAAGAATGCGCCTTCTCTCATCAACTGCACGCAGGGCGTCTTCGAAGATATCAGGCTGGCAGCCGAATCCGTCTTTGATGATGACGTCCTGGATGATAGAGGTCAGAAGGCTTTTCTGGGGCTCGGGCAAGTGATCAATAATGTTGTAGAGCCCTTTGAGCGCACGTCGCACGACGGAAAAACTCTTGGTTGCAAACAGATGGCGCGTAGCTAAGACAAGGGCCAATAGCTCACTAAACGGAAGCTTTCCGATGGTGACCACCGGATCGCTCAAAACCGCGAAGCGGCCTCTTCTGCGCGAGAACCCAAACCCCATTTGTGAAAGCTGATTTCGATCGTAGTAGAATTGCCTGGTAGATATGCCAAGATCTTTGGCGATTTGATCGGGGTGTCGGTCAGGTTGTTCTCTAACCTCTACAATGATCCGCAGAAGGCGTGCAAGTCGGTGACTTTGCATAGAAAAACCTATAGATTTTAACGGGTTCAAAGTCAAGGCAAAAATAAATATGAGGCTTTAGGCAAGGGGCGCGAGGCCAGAGGCAAACGTAAGACATGGGGTGAGCCCTTCGGCGAGCTCAGGACAGGCCCTTCGACTTCGCTTCCGCCTACGTCAAGACTCCGTCGGACAGGCAGGACAGGCCCTTCGACTTCGCTCAGGACAGGGGGCAAGGGGCCAGGGGCAAACGGAAAACCATTAGCCGTTAGCAACGATTTTCAAAGGTCTCCTGTTGACAGTGTCCGAGTGTATTGGTAGTCAATGATTCATGACTGATAAAATTCACGTGGGCTTCCTCATCTCAGGGGGCGGTACAAACCTTCAGTCCATCATCGATGCGTCGGAGACGAACCGCATAGATGCAAAAGTGGGCTTTGTGGGTTCGGACAACCCGAAAGCTCACGGCCTAAGAAGGGCTGAGAAGCACGGCATTCCCACGTTCGTTGTAGATTACAAGAGTATCCTTAGCGGGCTGCGAGGGAAGCCGCTGAAAAAGCTCGTTCCTGAGGACTTTGACCTGGAAAGCGCATTGTCCAAGCAGGGCCTTACCCCTGAGTCCCTATTTCATTGACCACGTCAACACGGATCCCTCGCAACCCAGGATCATGAACATCCATCCGGCCCTGCTTCCATCTTTTCCGGGTGTGGACGGCTATGGGGACACATATCGCTACGGCTCCAAAGTGGCTGGATGCACGGTTCACTTTGTTGACTATGGGGAAGACACAGGACCCATTATCGGACAGAAGGCTTTTGAAATCTCCCCGAATGATACGATTGACGCGATCAAGAAAGAAGGCATCAAACTTGAATGGGAGCTATACACCCATTGCATCCAACTCTTTGCGGAAGGCCGCTTGAAAGTCCTCACGAAAACGTACATCCTCGAAGACGGCACAACGTTGGATAGAAAGATTGTGGAAATAGACAAATAGGCAGGAGACCCTTTGAGTCCACTGTCAGCCAGAGGATGTTGCAGTCATATTTGCTTGACAGAGCAGCAGACATCCCTTAATTTTCGGTGTAGCAGCCAAGCAGTACGAACAGTACGCAGGCAGCGTCGCAAAACAGTGTCTGACAGAATAAGGAGGTAGCGCTATAGGTAGCGCTATGCATGTCGGTCTGATCATGCACAAAGACTTGGTCACCATAGCTCCTGATACTTCTCTCGTAAAAGCCAGGGATATTATTGCCGAGAAAGGCATCGAACACCTCCTGGTGGTTGACAAAGAAGGGAATCTCGTTGGGATAGTTTCGGACAGGGACCTCAAACAGACCTGGGCGTCTCCGGCCACCACCCTTAGCGCCCACGAGTTGAATTATCTGCTCAAACAACTCGACGTGGAAACAATGATGGTTACCAAGATCGTTTCTGTTACACCCGGCACTACCATCGAGCGGGCGGGCCTCATCATGCAAGAGAACAGGATTGGGGCCCTCCCCGTCATGGATAAGAAAAAGCTGGTAGGCATCGTCACTACAACTGACGTTACGGGGGTGCTGCTTGACGCCCTCGGC
>JAFDFO010000245.1 GCA_019309815.1 Deltaproteobacteria bacterium | reverse complement strand
TTCCTGACAGGTACCACGACGGCACGGATCTTCTACACAGCCTTGACCCATGTACAAACACGCTACCAAGCGTGTAAGGGGCGCTGCCGTGTGCCTAGCCTGTAGCGTTCCGTAAATGTTGCTTCCGACGAGCGAAGAGGGGAATTGACCTGATTCAAAAAGAGATACCCCCTGCCAGCCTAACAAGACTGCCGTAAAAGGAACATATTTTTGACAATCACTATGAAACAATATTACTCCCCCCTCATGTGAGTCAAGGTGAAGCAAACTCAAAGGAAGGCATCTGAGGAATGGGACTTCTGCTCTAAGGTGAGGAATGATTATCAGGACAAGAATTGCTTTAAGCCACTTGCATCCAACTCGTTCATGTCCAATCCCAGCGTCTTATCGTCTACCCCCATGCACAAGCCGAGCAGCTGGGGATACAGAACAGACGGCAGATAGTAGCGTGTGCCGAGTCTTCTGGGACGGCTCAATTGAACCCTGTCGAACTGGATGTGGCAAAACGGGCACGCCACGCACACATAGTCAGCACCTGACCGCTTGGCGTCCTTTATTTTCTTTTCGGTGAGATCCATGGCAAGATCGTCTTCAATGCCGAAAACGGGAGCGCCGCAGCAGTCCAGCTTGGTTTTCCAGGAGATACTCTCAGCACCCGTGACCTCAACGAGCTCGTCAAATATGGTTGGAGAGAGTGGATTGTCAAACTCTACGACTTTGCTTGGACGAAGAATGTGGCATCCATAGTGGGTGGCAATCTTAAGGCCTCTGTATGTCCTCTGTATCTTATCCTTCAGTTTCTCGATACCCACCTCATTGTAGATCACATCAAGAAGATGCCTGGGTCGAACGCTCCCCGTGCCCTTGTACTCTAATCCTTCTTTGCCGAGTGTTTGGTTTATCTCCTCAGCCAGCGCGGGGTCTTCCTTCATGAGATGGTCAACGTACTTCAAGTTTCCGAAACAGCAGTTGCACACGGTCACGATATTGACGTGGTTCTTCTCAGCCAGAGCAAGGTTTCTTGCTGAAGACAGGGCAAAGGCCTTGAAACTCAGGTTCCTCAAGGGGTATCCGCAGCAGTTGAAATCCTTTATCTCCATGAATTCAACACCCAGTTTCGCAAGTACCGCTCTTGTCGATGTTTCGTACTGAACCAGAAGAACGGGGGGAGAACAGCACGGAAACAACCCGTATTTCACATCTTCTTTCATGCCCTCTGACGAACCTTTTCTTTCATCTGTTTAACCGCCTGGTTCTTCAACTCGTAAAAAATATCCGTAACACACACACCCTGAGGGCAGTACTCCTGGCATGCGTAACAGGCCAGACAATCCCAGAGCATGTTGGAGCTGAAGATCAGATCCGTGAATCCCATAGCCGCGGCCCGCATAATCTGATGGGGCATCAGTCCCAAGGCTTCCTGCGGGTTGTCGTAGTTAAACACGACAGGACATGCCGTCGTGCAGGTCTTGCAGGCAAAGCAGTTAGAGAAGGTGTGTGCCTGCGCTGACAGTTTCAGCTCTTCCTTGATCCCATCCTCGCAGGGCGTCAGAGGCACGGTCAGGTCCTCGACATTCGCACAGTCAACGGCTGCACCTATCGCCTCTCGCGCCAGAGCCGCAGGCCCCCTGTACTCCTTTGCCATCATGGTATCTCTCTTAACGCCACGGTAGAAGGAGAGATTCGACAGAACGGCGGCCTCCGGATGACCGCTTCGAAGCAGGGCCTCCCTGACGGTGAACCACAGGTCCTGCAAATTGATTCCCACCGGGCACGCCACAGTGCAGCGATTGCAGTTGGTGCACAGATAGGTTCCCTCTTGAAGTGACCTGATGTCCTCCTCGCTCAGACTTTTGCTGCTGATCAACGCCTTGATTGGTGCAATCTTCTCCGACGGAAGGATGTTTACATTGGGTATTTCCTCAAAGGCAACTGAAACCGCACACCGTACATTACAGATCCCGCAATGCGTGCAGGCATCCAGCTCCATAACCTGTCTGGTTGCCACGTTGGCCGGGTCTGATTCCCCTTCCTCCATAACAGAGTTTACCAGCAGACTGATAGGACTAACGAATATATGCACCATTTTGCTAAATGGAAGGTAGGCCAGACCAATGAAACAAGCCAGGAAGTGCACATACCAGAGGAATGTCGGCAAACCGGCCGTGTCTAATCCCACAGCTGCCGGCTTGATGGCCTTGGCCAGGCTGTAGCTCACAAATGCCCAACCAGACGGGGAATGACACTCCATGCAGCTCATTTTATGTAACATCGCCCCTTGCTCAAGTGTCTCTTTGTCAAACGGTCCCTGTGTGTTTGGGGAAACCACTCCAAATTCACTGACCCAATAAGCCTCCAGAAACGCGAGCTCTTTTTCATTTTCGAGACCGGCGTATTCCTCCACCATCTTCTGATATCTTGAGTAAGAAACGATCTTCGAAGCTTCCAGCAGGAATCCGGAAACCATGATTACAGCCAGGATCGCTAATACACTATAGTCCATGGCGCTCGTGATCACCCGGTGTCCTTTCATAATGAACCGGTGATAGACCGCGATGGCCACTCCCAAAAATACCAAAGCACCGGCTGTGTTTCTTAGAAACAAAAATGGATTGGCTGTGGAGTAGTATTCGGGGAACAGGGGGACGGTGATCAAGCTATCCAGGGCGTGCATCAGAAGGAGGAGTGTAAAACCAATGTAGATGCACATGTGCATGAACCACCTGGGGAAGTCTTCGCGCAACAGTCTCCGTTGGAGGATTGTATCGAGGACGAAGACCTCTGCAAGCGTAACAACCTTTGCGCTGAACAGACTCAGCACAATGCCCCTAGCGGCCGCAAACACTCTTCTCGAGGTAGGAATATTTTCAGCATCCGAACCTATGCTAAACCGGAACCACGTTGACATCCGGTAGAACAGGCCGAGACCGAATACGGCAAGAGAAATGTATAGCGTGATGTCAAAAAACAAAGGCTAATACTCCATTAGCACTCATTGACAGGCGACAATCTTTACTTCTTCAGTTTCTTGCAGATGTAAATCCGCAAAGGACAGGCACAGAGGTACGAGTCACCAAAAAGGTAGGAGTCACCAACAGTCAATGCGAACTTGCACTCCGGGGGGTCTTCTTCCAAACACTCCAGACATACTTCCGTCCCGATGTCTTTTGCTGAGCAAAGAGCTTCCAGGCCGGATTCATAGCACCTGAACCCCTTTGGACATTCCATCTTCCCGATGATTTCTTCTATCTCTTTCTTGTGCTCCGGCTTCACTTGCTCTTCCTGTCAGCCCTGTCATACACCGTGGCAAAGCACCAACATACAAAACTTAACCACCCTTCTCGCTATGATCAAGGATTCCCCTGAATTCATTGATTGCATCGATGTCACCGGCCATTATCCTGGCAGCAAGCATTTGAATTCTGGGATGAGAATCCGCCACGAATTTCTTGGCGACGTGCACCTTGTGC
>JAFDFO010000244.1 GCA_019309815.1 Deltaproteobacteria bacterium | reverse complement strand
GTAAATACCTGCAGCAATTCCGCTCATGAGAGCCAGAAGGACAGGAATCAGGGGCCTCGAATAATGGCGTGAGGATTCGGAATCATCCATGTGGGTGGGGTTGGTTTGCCCGTTTGGCCCGTAAACCGGAAAAACGGGTTCAACCGGCTCAACGGGCCAAACGGGTTAACCTAACTATATGCCCTTTAATGCGAGGATGGGGTCAACCTACGTGTTGTATTCTTCTCCTGATGATCTCCGTCATCAGTTCGTGGGCCTCTTCCTTATCCGGGCCATCCTTCAAGTGCCTCAGGTAACTGGCCAGGGTTCTAATACTCATATAAATTCCAGTATTTGCAATCACGCCAATGAGAAGTATGAGGCTTAGGGCATGGCGCAAATCCATGTATCCTACAATAGGCAACAGGAGCATACCTATCACCCAGACCCAACTGAAACCTGTCCAAAAGTGAGTGATGAACTCGTAATGCCTGAGCCACCATAGAGCTGCCTTTGTGCCTTTTGCGGCTTGACTCACAAGTGTCCGTCGGCTGGTGACATTTTCTGTCTTGGGCACCGTCATCCCCTCCTTTATATACTTGCCCATTTTGGTACTGATTGTGTAAGTCATCATTGGTTCCGTGGTGATTCGGGTATCCAATAGTATATTGTGCAAAAGACATACCAATTGTGCCCAGAAAACGCGCTTAATTTATATGTGGTTTCAATGGGTTATAGGGGGGAAGGAGAGGACAGTGGGGCAACATGGTACCGCGACTGACAAATATTTGACAGGGGAAAGGGAGGGCAGGCAAAATGGATATTTATAGCCTTTTCCGCTCAGTGTCTAGTTATCGATGCTCCGCTGTCACTATACGGAATGGGGCCGTACTTTTTCTCGTATTCTTCAACATTATCCTGCAATGCCTTCAGCATGGCTTTGGCATGGGGTGGATTCGTAATTATACGAGAAAGAAAGTGGGCTTCGGTTCCGAAGTGAAAAATGAAGTCCATTATGAATTCATGTTTGGTGTGGCGAAAATTCGCCGCATTACAGTAATTCCCCTTCAGGGCATTAGGTTCAGCCATTATCTGACGTTGTTCAGGATCAGGTATTTTTCTTTTGTCATTTTGAGCAGCTGTCTTCTTCGCCATTGTTTCTCTCCTTGTGAACCAGGGATTCGGGCCCCGAGAATCAACACATCCCAAAGTGCGGTCCAGCCCCCTTATCTGCCCCTTATCGGACAAGCGTGATGATGAAACAGGCCTGGCAAGTTACCGGTGTAGCAAGAGCAACCGGCTAACCAGCCCAACGGACACAACCGACGGGCTACGCATTCACCCGTTCTAGTTTCCCGCCCAGCTGAGACAGTTTCTTCTCAATAGACTCGTAGCCCCGATCTATGTGGTAGATCCGAGCTACTTCGGTAGTTCCCTCTGCGGCCAGACCCGCGAGGATGAGTGATGCGCTTGCCCGCAGGTCGGTAGCCATCACCGGCGCCCCGGTCAACCTTTGTCCACCCTTAACCACGGCTGCGCTTCCTGACACCGTAATGTCTGCACCCATGCGCTGAAGTTCACTCACATGGATAAACCGATTTTCAAAGATGGTCTCGGAGATCACACTCAAACCCTCGGCAAAACACATCAGGACCATGAACTGGGCCTGCATATCCGTGGGAAACCCGGGATAGGGGAGGGTCTTGACATCTGCGCTGGAGATTGTTTCCGCCCCTACCACGCGCAGACCATCTGCCTCTTGCTCAACCGTCATGCCTGTTTGCCGTAATTTATTTATGACCGCCCTGAAGTGGTTCGGGTCGCAACCAACGATCTTGATGTCCCCACCGGTCACACCTGCGGCAATCATGAAGGTGCCCGTCTCTATCCGATCCGGAATGATCGAAAAAGAAGTCGGCTTCAGCGTCTTGACCCCCCGGATTTCAATGACCGGCGTACCGGCACCAGTGATCTGGGCACCCATCTGATTTAGGACCTCTGCCAGAGCCACGATCTCTGGCTCACGCGCAGCGTTTCTCAAGGTGGTGAGTCCTTCGGCAAACACGGCCGCCATCATAAGATTTTCTGTGCCCGTCACAGTAACAATGTCAAAATAGATCTCGGCGCCCTTTAAAGAACTAGCCTCCGCTTCAATGTACCCCTCACTTAGCGAAATCACCGCACCCAGTTCTTCCAAACCTTTCAGGTGGAGGTTGATGGGGCGTGCCCCGATGGCACATCCGCCCGGTAGAGAGACCCGAGCTCGTCCAAGGCGAGCCAGCAGCGGCCCCAACACCAGAACCGAGGCTCGCATGGTACGAACTAAGTCATAGGGAGCCTCTTGGTTGTTCAGCCCAGTGGCATCCACCTTCACCACGCTTCCGCTCGTTTCGACCTTGGCTCCAAGATCCGCCAGCAGCGTCTTGATCGTCCTGACATCCTTGAGGTCCGGCACGTTATCAAATGTATTGGTGCCATCGCTAAGAAGCGCGGAAACAAGTATGGGAAGGGCCGCATTCTTTGCCCCGCTGACAACTACCGTGCCTTCGAGGCGGTGGCCCCCTTCAATGACGATTTTTTCCATTATTCAAAAGTCTTTGAAAAATCGTTGATGGTCTTTTCGACCTCATCCAGTTGAGATGGGGAGGACGGTGGCGGCTCCGCCAGAATCATCGGTTGGTATAACGTTCTCAGATGAGCCATATCAAACAACTTGTTGGATAGTTTTGGATTGATCTTGAAGTCCTCCAACATATACATCCTGGTTAGCCGGCCATTCTTATAGAAAAGGATGCGGGCCGGATACCATTTGTTTTTGCCCAAGGACATGTAATCGGCATACTCCACCTCTTCGGAGTCCGAATCATTGAGATCACCGGGAGTAAGAATGTATCTAATGGGCCTGAAGGTGTTCTTTTCAATCCAGACCTGTGGCAATGACTCGTCAGGGTATTTGGCCCCAATAACATAAGAAATCTTGTTCCTGTATCTCCCAAGGCTGACCACATCAAGATCGACTTCACGTTGCGAAAGCTTCCGACGTAAAAGCTCTGCATTTCGATACAATAAAGGGTCCTTGAAGTGGTCAAACCGGCTTTCTCTCTGGCGTACAATTTGACCTTTCCGGACCACCACAGTACCGTCCGGACCAATCACCCGAATCTCTTCGCCCTCCGGTGTAGTCACTTCATACCTGAACCGGTCCGGATACCGGTAGTAGAGCGTCGCATCGAACTCCTGCATCCCCTCTTCAAGGGAAGGGTCATAGATGACTGTCTTTTGGGATATTTGAAGGGTGCTAACCGAACCAAGGTGCTTGATCATGAAACCCAGAATCTGTTCGGCGGGAAGAATATAAGCACGGCTGGCAGCAGCAAAGCCCAGGAGGACCAAAACACATAATGCGAAAATCACGCAACGTTTGGAGGCATTCATGTTCTTCGTATAACAAAGGGCGCTATTATTTTCAATTGCATTTGGATACGTGCAGAGTTCGGAAAGCGTTATTAGGTATCTCAAAAACACATTTAAGGCTTGGTAGTCCTGTCGGCAAGCCTCAAAGAGCGGGAGTACTGGAGTAATGGAGTACTGGAAAAGAACGAAAGAACAACTGCTTTTTTCATAACCAACACTCCAATACTCCAGTTCAGCCGTCGTAGCCGTTGGCTACTATGGCGAAGTCGGCTA
>JAFDFO010000243.1 GCA_019309815.1 Deltaproteobacteria bacterium | reverse complement strand
GGCGATGACGCTCATTCAGACCAAACGGATCAAGCCCTTCCCCGTGATTCTAGTAGGGTCAGATTATTGGAATAGTTTATGGGATTGGGTGCAGAGTACCCTGTTGGAACGCGGGCTGATTTCTTCTGAAGACCTGGACCTGGTCAAGATACTTGATGACCCGGACGAGGTGGTTGAGGTAATCGGCCGGGCTGTAGTCCCTTAGTTTCCATCCATAAATGGCCATTTTCCGCAATCCCTGCCCGAGGCAGGCAAGTCGGCGCCTGCCCCGTGGAATGTGAAGCCTATTCCTCTGGGGTCAATCAGCCGGAGGCTGACAAGTCCTCCAGAGGCGGGCAAGTCTGCGGGATTGCTTGTGCGATGTACCAAATGTACGCCTCCGCGCAATCCCCTGCCCGCCATCGCGAGCGCTCAGGCGAGGCGGGCGGGCTTGGTTTTCTTGACCTTGCGAAAAATCCCTCATTTCTGGATTGGAAACTCACGTCAGTACCCATCACCAAGAAACTGATTCATGCATGGGCACTAGTTAAATCACAGAGTCCCTATCTTTGCGGCTGCTGCCAGGATGATCAATCCAGTTCAAAAGCCTCTTCAAATTTTGGAATCACGACATCCCACTTCAGCTTTTCTCGAATCTTCTCTGCCAGTGCAGTGGAGGCATCCGGTTCCCCGTGCACGATAAACGTTTTCAAGGGAGGCCGGTTAAACCCCATCAACCAGGCTAGGATCTCATTGTAGTCTGCATGGGCGGAGAACCCGGATATGTTCTCGATTTTTGCGCGAACCGGAACCTTCTTACCGTGGATCTTGACCTCGGGCTCCCCCTCAAGAATTGTGCGGCCTCGCGTTCCCTCCGCTTGATATCCAATGAACAGAATGGTGTCGTTTGGATTGGGAAGGCGATATTTCAGATGATGAAGGATACGCCCCCCTGTCACCATGCCGCTTGCAGAAATAACAATGGCGTGGTTTGTCTCTTTGTTGATTGCCTGGACAGATGTCACGTCAATGGCCATGGGAGAATCTACGAAGACCGTGAGGGACGGAATCCTTTCCTGCTCTTCCAGCTCTCTTATGTTAAAAAGCAGTTCTTGGGTCCGGCCCACAGCAAAGGCCGGAATAACCAGCACACCGCCCCGCTCTACGCTTTCGTTGATGACTCTGGCCAGTTCCTCCTGGGGAGAATTTTGGTCGTGAAGTCGATTCCCGTAAGTTGACTCAAGGACCAGGTAGTCGACCTCGAATACCTGAACAGGATCGCGCAGAATCGGCCTGGCAGGCCTGCCCACATCACCACTGAATAGAACGCGTCTGGTTTCATTTCCCCGCATAGTTTTTACGTCTACAAACGAAGAGCCCAGTATGTGCCCTGCATCCCTGAATCTCACCCTCAGTCTGTCCGTAACGAACAGGTCTTGACCATAATACAGGGGCTCAAAATGGGAGAGAGCCTTCTCGGCATCTTCTACTGTATAGAGAGGACGGGCTGGGCGATGCTTGGAATAGCCTTTCTTGTTTGCCCAGTAGGCATCTTCCTCCTGGATGTGACCACTGTCCCTCAGCATGATTTCGCACAGGTCGTGGGTCGCATACGTACAGTGAATCTTCCCTGTGAATCCGTCCTTACAGAACCGGGGCAGGTAACCCGAGTGGTCAATGTGGGCATGGGTCAGAAAGACGCGATCGATCTCGGAAGGGGGTATGGGAAAGGGGTCCCAGTTCTTGAGGCGATTCTTTTTGAGCCCCTGGAACATCCCACAATCGATAAGCATTCGTCTTTCCTCGGTTTCCAGAACAAAGCGTGAACCTGTTACGGTGCCGGTAGCACCCAGGAAAATCAACCTTGGCACGTTACCTCCTTGGCATGGCGGATTTGACACATCTGGGCGAGGACGGTATCAGCCTTGTTGAAAAGAATCAATCGTCGATCGCTTTGTCATTCTTTGCTGGAGCTTGAAACCAGTTAAACCGAATGTTATATTTCCACCTTCATTTGAATCAGCTGGATGTCATTTCAGGTTCGACTCGCAAGGAACATAGAGGGAAGCCATGCCCATTAGGATGATCGCAAAAGAACTGTACGAGCTTCTGCGGGAGGTGGAAAAGCTCGAGGCAGAGATAGAATCTGCCGCACCGAATGAACGGGAGGCGATGCGGGAGCGTCTGAGAAAGCTCAAGGCTGAACGCAACCGCATGAGAAAGATCCTTGACGGCGAGAAAGTCCCCCCTCCCTTCCAACAACCCATGTGACGGATAAATCACTGTGAAAGGTTCAAGAAAAAGACAATGAATAAGATGCATGTCGCAAAGATACACGCAAGAGTGAACATAAAGAAAGGGATAAAGACTATTGCTGCACTGGTTTCCCATGTGATCCCTGCGTCCCGGGAAGATCAAGACAGAGTTTATGTGCTGATGTACCACAGGGTGAACTCATATCGAAAAGACGAACTATCCGTGCCGCCCGATCGATTCAAAAAACAGGTAGAATGGCTGCGTGTGCATGGCTTTCGCAATACGCGAATGGCAGAACTTGAATCGGGTTCCATGGTCACGGGAAACAATAACTCACGCGTGATATTCACTTTCGATGACGGGTATGAGGATAACTATACCGACGCATACCCTATTCTGAGAGAATACGGATACACGGCCATCCTCTATCTTCCCTTTGATTATCTCGGAACGAGCAAGATGCACACGCGGGACACTTGGGAGTCTGGAAGGCCTGAACACAATCGGCTTTTGAACTGGAACCAGGTTGAGGAAATGCTGAAGGACGGGATGGAGATTGGTTCCCACACGATGAGTCATGTAAATCTCACCCGCTTGTCTCCGGAGCAGGCAAGACGCGAGATTGTTGAATCCAAACACGTGCTGGAACAGAAGCTTCAGGTGGGGATAACGTCGTTCTGCTACCCGGAAGGTTATTTCGAGGAGAAGCATGCCCGCTGGGTACAAGAAGCAGGATACAGGTCCGCGTGCACCACAACACCCAGGATTTGGCAAGGACATGATCTATTTATGATACCCAGAGTTGCCGTTCTCTCAAGTGACATCTTCTATGTTTTCAGAATGAAACTGTTAGGCCGTATGGAGTGGTTCAGGATAATCCGATAGAAGCCATTCTCAGTGACTGGAAGGTCAACTGTTTCTTGACAAGTTCTTAACAATAAGAAGAAGGTTAGCAATGGAGCAAGCATCACATCGAACGTGGAAAGTCCGCCCGTACCGTGACGGGGACGAGAAACTCTTGCCGGATTTGTATAAGAGTGCGGATGACATGCCGTTCGATTTTCGATACTGGCACTGGCTGTTCAAGGCCAACCCCGCCGGAAACGGATATGTCTGGTTGGCGGAAGATGACGGTGTTCTTGCCGGTCAGTATGCAATCATTCCAACGAGAATGCATCTCCAGGGAAAACCAATTCGCTGCGCGCAGGCCCTTGCCGCGATGACTCATACAGATTACCGAAATCAAGGGATCTTCACCAAGGTGGCCCAGGCACTGTTCGAGGCGACGGGGTCCGGCGAGGTCGACTTGGTATACGGATTCCCGAATGACCAGTCCAGGCACGGTCATTTGAAGCATCTTGACTTTTTCGTTCTTGAAAACCTGACAACATGGGTGAGGCCACTTGACATTGCAAGGGTGCTCAATTTGAAGACAGGAAATCAAGTTATCTCGAAACCGCTTGGGAAATCGGCACAAGCCGTCTTCAACACGTTCTACCCTCGACATATCAGAAGTGATACAGATATTCGAATCGAGAGCACCTCCCGATTTCCAAAGGAGGTAGACAACCTGTTTCAGTCGTGCGCCCCGAAATTTCAAAATCTCATTATCCGCGACTACGAGTACCTCAAATGGCGCTATGAAGATCATCCCACGCATTCGTATCGCATATTTCTTGGATACCGCGGTGACATATTACAGGGATATTGCGTATGTGGCACCGCGGTGAGGAAAAGCATAGAGATCGGCCTGATCATGGATCTGTTTTCGGACCCCAACGACAAGGACATGGCAACGTCTTTGATAGAACGTGCAGTAGGATACATGACTGAGCAAAACATGATGTTGGCGGCATGCATTCTTACTTCCAAATCCCCTTTTCTAAGACAACTGAAGAGCCTCGGTTTCATTCTTCCTGCCAAGACTTTCACCTATGTGATTCGTAACAACTCTGATAAACTCGATCCAAGCACCCTGAGACATGTCAAAGACTGGCATATTACTTTTGGGGATGCTGATTTTGTTTAGACAGGGCAAAGGGGACGTGCTAACGGTGACCGATAAGGCATAGGTGTCTGATTTGCCACGTGATGGCCCTGCGCAATTCAGCCTAAAAGTGACAAGATGCCGGTATCTATCTCTCATTCTGTTTGCCCTCAAGAAGCGATTCCTGATTCTTTAGTCATGACAGCTCAAAAATACACCCTTTTACGGACAAAAATACAGTCTTTAC
>JAFDFO010000064.1 GCA_019309815.1 Deltaproteobacteria bacterium | reverse complement strand
TCCCTTTCCTGGATGACACGCAGGAGCTTCACCTGCATGGAAAGTGGCATATCTCCAATCTCATCCAGGAAGATGGTTCCCCCGTCGGCCACCTCCACAAGGCCCGCTTTTTCTGTTACGGCACCGGTATAGGCACCCTTCTCATGACCGAAGAGTTCATTGGCCATCAGTTCTTCGGCAAAAGAGCCGCAGTTAAATGCCACAAACCTCTTTTCAGAGCGTGGGCTGAGGTGATGGATGGCCTTTGCCACCAGTTCCTTCCCCGATCCACTCTCTCCCAGAACGAGCACATTGGTCTCGGATGTTGAAATCTGCTGAATGGTTTCCAGCACAGGCCTTATTGCCTCGCTCTTACCCACGATGTACGGGACCCTCTTGACCTTCTGGAGGGCCTCTCTGAGTTCCATGTTCTCAAGTCGGAGCCTCCGCTTGAGGAGAGCCTCTTTCACAATCTTTCGAACCTCATCGATCTTGTAGGGCTTGGCGATATAGTGATAGGCTCCTTCCTTCATGGCATTAACCGCTGACTGAACCGTTGCATACCCAGTGATCATCACCACTTCGGTATAGGGCCACAAGTCCTGGGTCCTCTTCAACACTTCCATGCCATCGACCTTTTTCATCTTGAGGTCTGTAAGCACCAAATCAAATTCCCTCTTCTTTAACAGATCTATAGCTTTCCTACCGCTGTTTACGGAAACGACCCCGTGTCCCTCCTTCTTCAGGATGTGCTCCAGGTTTTTACGGGCAACATCCTCATCCTCAACAACCAGTATGACTTCTTTGGGCGTTTCCATCGGTTTTTTGTCTAGTATGGTGCTTTCGGAAGCTTAAGTCTCCGCCAGAAAGATAGTAAATGTTGTCCCTTTCCCCTGTTCGCTTTCCACCTCTATCCGGCCTCCATGCTGCTCGATGATGCCATGGCACACGGAGAGGCCCAGCCCGGAGCCTTCCCCGACATCCTTATGCCCCGAATCTTTGGTGGTGAAGAACGGCTCAAAAATCTTGGGTAAGTTCTCCTGGGGAATCCCTTCTCCAGAGTCCTTTACCTGCAGGTAGAATCCGTGACCGTCCGGCATTTCCGTCGCCACGATATCCAGACTCCCATTACCATCCATGGCCTGGACTCCATTTATAATGAGATTGATCAGGACCTGCTGAATCCGTCGCGGGTCCAATTCTGCGGTGATACCGTCCGGAATATCCAATTCAATACTCACGTTGGCAGGAACTTCTCCCTTGATCAGTTTGAGAGTTTTTTCGACGAGGTCCTTAAGGCGAACCGGTCTCGGGCTAAAAGACGTGTCCCTGGCAAACTCCAGAAGCGCCTTGACAATATCCCTGGCCCGGTCTACCTGGTGTTCCGTCTCCCTCAAGAGTTCCTTGTGATATTCCCGGTCCGCATCATCCGACTCTTCCATCAGGATCTGGATGGACGTTGAAATATTGTTAAGAGGGTTATTCAATTCGTGAGCCACCCCGGAGGTCAACGTTCCCAGTGAGGCCATTTTTTCCCTCTGGACGAGTTGTTCAGACCGCCTGTTAAGCTCCTCAATCATATGGTTCAAACTGGTGACCAGGGATGCAAACTCGTCGCCGGTAGACAGGGCCGGGATATTCTCGAAGTCTCCCCGAGCAATCTGGTCTATGGCATGCTCAATCGATTTTAGGGGCCGAATAACATTGAAGACCAGGTACAGTGCGGTGAATACGCATAAGGACAGGATTGCTGCGAGGGCAATGAAATGATAGGTCCGCGCCTCAGTCAATTGCCGACTCAAATATCGGCCCTCCTCTTTCAACATCAGCTCCACATCGCCCGTGATTTGTTTCCCGGAGCTTCTGACTTCTTGGTCATGTCTGACCAGGTTCTCCATGAGTTCCGTGGGTAACTTAAGGAAGCCATCCTCATAGTAAACTGACAGAGCGGTCAAAGCGCCCTTGTATTTCCGAAGCTTCTGCAGTTTGTCGTTCAGATTGTAGGTGTGGATGCGGGGTCCTTTTTCGCCCATTATGCTGGAGAGCGCCTGCTCTCCAGCGCGCACGTAGGACAAGGCGTCGTCGAGGTTACGATATTCCATGGTAAGGAAAAAGTTCTTCTCGTAACGGCGGGCCTCAAGGATGGTATTAAGCAGTTCGTGTTCCTTTTCGAGGATCTGAATTGTCCGCTCCAGGTGGCGTTGTTTGAAGTAGTTCATGGACCAGAAGGCCCCGCCCACCAGCAGGAACACGAAAAAGGTAAGGATGATCTTTCTTCTGAGAGTGATCTTCATGATCGGCTTTTCTCCGAGGCCCGCAACCCTTATACCATGATCGAGTGAGCCCTGCCTGCTCTTCCGGGCGGGGGTTCTTCACTGCGGCAACACTTCACACGCAGGGAGCACGCCGGTCAAAACCCAATTGGTCCGCTGCGCGTCAGCCATGGTCTGAAATGCCGTCACTCAGAAGAACAGTGTTGGACCGGACAAGCTCGCGTTGCCTTTAACAGACAACGGTCAACGCTCGATTAGAAAGTTAAGCCACTATCAAGAATAGTGGTAGGGGTCAAGGTTGTCGCCTCCCTGACGCCGGGAATACATGTCTATTGAATCCCGTAGAAAAAATAAAGTACCGCCAGCTCTACGGCCAGGAAGATCACCGTCATGCCGGCACCTGCCTTGGCATAGTCTACCGTGCGGTACCCCCCCGGCCTCATTATCAGGGCATTCACCTGGTGCGTTGGAAGGACGAACGTGTTGGATGCGGAAATGCCAACCACCAGAGCCGCCATGCGGGGATCTCCCCCAGCCATCACCGCCATGTTCATACACAGGGGCACCAGCAGGACCGTGGCTCCCACATTGGAAATAACCAGGGTGAAAAAAGACGCCATGACACCCACCACACCGAGGAGGACTATGGGTGACGGGGTCCCGATGAGTGTCAAAACCCCCTGTGCAATAAAGGCCGCGGTTCCAGTCTTTTCAAAGGCAATTCCAAGGGGAATCAGACCTGCCAACAGAAACACAGTCATCCAGTCCACGGCACGGTAGGCCTCGTCTATGGAAAGAACGCCGGTAATAATCATGCCCAGCGCCCCGGACATGAGTGCCACGGAGAGCTGTACCTTGAACACGGTTATCTGAAGCAGGGCTACGGCCAGCCAGATTACGGCCAATTTTGCCTTCCTGGGCCGCAAGATCTCACCCTCCAAAGGGGTCGCAAAGCTCAGCGCTCTGGGCTGAGGGTGGTTTTTTAGGATATGAAATCTCTCCCAGGGCCCCTGCAGGAGTAACGTATCTCCCATCCGCATGCGGAGGTGGGTTAGACCGCTATAATAGATTCTGTTGCCCTTGAATAACGCTACGGGGTTGACCCCATAGAGTTCCTTGAAATTCACTTCGCTCATGGTCTTCCCAATGAGTTCGGAGCGTGGAGAAACGATGGTTTCTGCCATGCCGGCACTGGTCCTGGAAAGGCTTTCAGCGAAAACTTCCAGGCCGTCCTTGATCTCCCAGCCGTATTCCTCGGCCAGCTTTTTGACGTTTTTTTCCTTTCCCACAATGGCAAGATCATCACCCGCAACAATCTCATCGATGCTGCGTGGTACAAAGTTCTTTTCTTTCCTGACGGCATCGCTGATCGCCACCACGGTAACGAGGAATTTCTGCCGCACTCCAAGATCGTATAAGGTCTTCGGCCCCTCAAAGCCGTCGGGGACACGTAATTCAAAAACCGTCCCCAGGGCTCGGTATTCCTCCATCAAAGCTGCAGTAACCCCTTTGTCTGCCTCCCCCTCAGCCCCTGGCAAGATAAGCTTTCCGAACAAGATAAAGTAGAGAATAGCAGTAGATAGCAGGCAAATGCCGATGGGAGTCTGCGTGAACAGCCCGAAAGGCTCGAGTTTTTCGCCACCCAGAATCATCAGGTCGTTTAACAGGATAGTAGGACTGGCACCCACCAGGGTGAGGGTGCCACCGATAATGGCACAGAACCCCATGGGCATGAGGATCCGCGAGACCGGCACTTCCATTCGTTTTGCAATTCGTTCGGCAGCAGGCAGGAAAAGGGCTGCCGCGCCAATATTCTGCATCATGCTGGAGATAATCCCTACTGTCCCGGAGATGAGGGTAATGATCCTCTTCTCACTCCTCCCTGCCAGCTTGATAATGGGGCCTGCCACCTGGTTCATGACGCCGGTCTTATCCAGCCCGGCCCCTATGATGATCACTGCGATAATAGAACACACGGCGTTACTGCTAAGGCCTACAAAGGCGTCCCCGGGAGAAACAATCCCAATCAAGGGCAGCATAACCATCATCATAATACCAACCACATCCACTCTCACCCACTCAAAGACAAATAGAAAAATCACAAAGGCCAGCACAATCATAGTCAAAATCATCTCAGGTGTCATTCGCCGCAATCCTCCTCTTTATTCGATCCTACAAGTGTTGCATGTTATGGTTGTCATCAGTTTAACAGGCACTAATCTTTCCCCTTATTATCTTTCCTGAACCAGAAACACAACAGGAAGGCAAACACGATCACAGCCAGACCAAAATAGAATTGAGTATCCACGTCATCCTCCTCTTCTGACGATCCCGATGCTCGAATCGGGCATCATTCTTGTGATGGAACAGTGATGCAGTGTAACAATACAGAAGCAGAAAATCCAGATCCGTCCCATATGGACGAAGCCAGACAATCTGCTTCCTTTGATCTACTTTTGAAAGGTTTCTTCTACGTTGTCATAGAGTATACGTAGATCGCCTGTGTTGCCCTGGCACCCTCCTCGACTCTTTCTTCCGGGTGTTCTTCTTCCGAGTCAGAAACCACAAATTCGATATTCGAAAATTCCTTGTTGATCTCTTCGACGGCTTGATCCCTGGCACTGAACTTCACCATATGAGCAAAGGAGACCCCAAGCCTGTCGGCCTCTTCGTGAAAGGGCCTTGCATTCTTTTCCGACAGCTCCCGAAAATCCTCGGAGAGCTTTTTGTGCGAGGATGAAAACAGTCTGAATGTCTCACCGGACAAAGCAGCCGTGTTTAACGCCAGGATCTCATAGTGAAGTCTCTGAGCCATATCAAGGGCATAGTCTATGACTTCCCTCGAAAATGTGCCTTCCCGACCAACTACAAGAAGCTTCCCCGCTCTTTCTTCGGCCACATCTGCGTCTGCCTGAAACAATGTCTTAACGTGCTCCTGCTCTCCCGCTTCAGCAAAAGTGACGGCTTCCTGGTACTTCTCCATACTGGTCCCAACCCTGTTAGCCTTTCTCATCAATTTAGCAAAAAACCTTCCCATTTTCTGAAACCTCCTATTCTTTCTAATTATGCTTCAGTTCTTATTACCACTAGAGGAATGGACAGATGTTCTTTAATGTCAGAGGGTTCGTCTCCATCTTCGGCCAAAATACCGCGATCTGAGTTCTCCTCCGGGGCTGTGTCATAAATCGTCAGCACCACGTCTCGATGTTCATTCACATAACGGACAATCTCTTCACCGGGGCACCCGGACCTCATGGTCATGTGACACGAGATCCCTGCCCGTTCTGATTGAGGAAAGAGCTTTTGAATGTTCTTCCTCGCCTGAGCCATGATCTCCGTGGCCATTTCATGTTCGCCCGCCTCAGCAAAGGTCGCTGCCACCATAGAATTCTCTATGAAACGCCTTGCTCGGTTAGCACCGTTTCGAGCCCTTTTCAGATACTGGCTATACTGCCCAGGCCTGATCACCTGAACCACCCGGAGCTCTGCACGCAGGCGCTGACAAAGCTCTACCGCATAGCGGAATACCTTCTCAGTCGGTTTGATGCCATCTACGGCTAGTAATACCTTCTGCATCGTATTTCCCTTTATGCGTGAAGCCTTGGGCGATGGTCGACTGTGGAGCGACTGCTGCGCCGGCTTTGTTTTTGTCTGGTCTTTGTAGGTCTTTGGCCAGTGATCTCTAGGGCCGTATCCGCATCTCCTGCCTCGGCAAAGGTAATAGCCGTCATCAACCTGTCAAACTTGCTGATGCGCGGGCTCTTTCTTTCCACGTTCATTCCGCTGACCTCTAGGGCCGTCTTCGCTTCTCCAGCCTCAGCAAAGGTAATGGCTGTCATCATCCTGTCGAGCCAACTAATGTTTGAGTTTCTTTTTTCCATTTCTACCCCTCCTTTAATTTAGTGTCGTTCTGTTGTTGAAGGCCCTACTTAGCACATCCCGTGCCACCGAGAGAAAACAGGGCATATCTACTTGATATTAAAAGCCTTTTGCCCTATCAGGAATGAGGCGGAAAAAATGCGAAAATCGTTGCAGTCTGCAACGCCAATCGGCGTTTCGCAATAATTGCACAACATATCGGGTAGTTATGAATCGTTGCAGGAACATGGGGTGTGTTGCAGATTGCAACGAAATGAAGACTCTTATGTTTACGGCCGCACGATTCTTCTCTTGCGACCCAGAGTGGATGTCTTGTATAGTCGCGCCCGCAAGGGAGATCCACGCATGCGAATATTCAAAAAAGACGAAGAGATCGAGGAGGGTTTCCAGGAAATCGAGGAACTGCGGGAAACCGTAGTCAGTGCCAACATGCCGCCCCAGGTGGAAAAGGCGGCCCTCAAGGAACTGGACAAGCTGTCGAAGACCGGCCCCTCCACTGCTGAATACGGCATCGGCACCAATTATATCGACTACATGGTGAGTCTACCGTGGAACAAAATGACGGAAGATAACCTTGATATGAACAGAGCTGAATCTATTTTGGAGCAAGAACACTATGGCCTCACGGAGATCAAGGACCGCATCTTAGAGCACCTGGCCGTGAGAATCTTGAAGCTGTCACACGGGCAAAGGATTCTGGTGGTGGACGACGAGAAGATGACCAGGATGAACCTGAACCACGTGCTTACAAAAGACGGGTACGAGGTATTTGTTGCCTCCAGTGGGAGCGAAGCCTTGAGACTCTTGGAGAAGGGCAGCTTTGATGTCATTCTGACCGATCTCAAAATGGAAGAAGTTGACGGCTTAACGGTCCTGGAAAAGGCTAAGGCCAAAGATCCGACTACTGAAGTCATCATTATCACCGGTTATGCAACGGTTCCTACGGCTGTCGAGGCCATGCAGAAGGGGTCCTACCAGTTTCTGGCAAAACCTCTGAAACTTGTCGAGGTCAGATCCACCATACAAAAGGCTCTGATGAAGAAAAGGGCACGACTGCAGCCCAAGGGTCCCGGCCTATGTTTTGTGGGACCTCCGGGGACAGGCAAGACCTCACTTGGGATGTCCATTGCCCACAGCCTTGAAAAGAAATTCACCCGCATCTCTCTTGCCGGCATGAAAGACGAGGCCCAAATCAGGGGGCATCGGAGGAGTTATGTGGGGGCCTTGCCCGGGCGAATTATCCAGGAGATCCGAAGGGTGGAATTCAAGAACCCCGTCTTTATGCTGGATGAATTGGACAAGATCGGACAGGATTTTAAGGGCGACCCCGCTTCAGCGCTCCTGGAGGTACTGGACCCCGAGCAGAACAGCCAGTTCATGGACCACTACCTGGATGTGCCTTTTGACCTCTCAAAGGTCATGTTCATTGCAACGGCCAACACTACTGACCTTATTCCAGGGCCCCTTCTGGACAGGCTGGAAGTCCTCTATCTTTCCGGATACACAGAAAAAGAGAAAGAGAAAATCGCCTACAAATATCTGATCCCCCGTGAAATTGACGAAGCAGGGCTTTCCAGTAACCCCCCGGAGTTTACCACCGAGGCCGTTCAGAGGATCATAAGTGAATACACCCGGGAGGCTGGGCTCAGGAACCTGCAGCGGCAGATCGCTTCTGTTTGCCGCAAGACGGCCCGGGACGTCTTGAAAAATCAGGGGAATACCGCTGCAAGAAAGATCACTCACGAATCGGTTGAGCAACTGCTTGGGCCAAGGAAATTCTACTTTGAAGTGGCCGAGGCCGAGGACAAGGTGGGTGTGTCCACCGGCCTGGCCTGGGCCGAGACAGGTGGACAAATCATTTTCATTGAGGCCACCAGGATGAAGGGAGAAGGCCGTCTCCTGCTGACAGGCTCCCTTGGAGAAGTGATGAAGGAGTCTGCACAGGCTGCCCTGAGCTACATTCGAAGCCATACCGCTCTGTTCAATATACCCGAGGATTTTTTCGAGGGTCAGGACATACACGTTCACGTCCCTGCCGGGGCCACGCCCAAGGACGGTCCTTCAGCGGGTCTTACCATCGCCATCGCCCTCATTTCACTACTCACGGACCGACCCTGCAGAAGGGATGTTGCTTTGACGGGTGAGCTGACCTTGAGTGGCAGGATACTGCCGGTGGGGGGTGTCAAGGACAAGGCCATGGCCGCTCATAGAGCCGGAGTGAAATGCGTGGTCTTTCCCGACAAAAACGACGGGGATCTGAGAGAGATTCCTGAAGAAATCAAAAATGAGCTGGAAATCATTACAGTCGGTGAGTTACGGGAAATCGTGGACAAAGTGCTGAAAGAAAAGGGGGCGCCTGTCAATAACCCGACCACCTAACCCTTCCTTTGAGTCAAAGCGCAAAAAAAAGCGGTCAATCCTTTTGATGGAAATGACCGCTTTGAATAACTCCCCAAAACCCTGCTTGTCACAAAATGTTACATCCAGCCTATCCCCTGATCTATCATTGGCCAAGGCGAGAGGGTTTATCAGCCCCTTTGAATATTTCAGAGCAAGAATTTTTCAGGATTACTTCCCATATCTTTACTTTTGAAAATGTCAAGATATCTAAAACGATATCAAAACCCCATCTCTCCACAGATGATCGGATCTGGGTGCTTGCTTCATGGCACCCCATACTACCGGTGATGTACGCCTGTTCTACGTTACAACGGATGCCAGGTAATCTCAGATGCAAGATCCAACTTCGTCCTCTTTGCTAAAAACCGAAAGCACCACGGAGCGCAAAGCCTAAGACGAATTATCTACCTCCCTGACATAAGGGCCAGCCTCTGTCTTTCATACTACAAGGACTCTGCAATCTTTGTAATATACGTATCAGACATTCCCTTCTGTCTTAATTCCTCCTTGTAATTCTTTGCTTCCTTGAGTGTGCGAAAACTTCCTGTGGAGACGCGGTACCATCTTCCCTTTTCAGGGAGATTGACCTCCCAGATATACGCGTCAATGCCCAGCTTTTTCAGTTTCTCAACATATCGATCAGCCCTCTGCTTTGGTTTGAATGAGGCCAGAGTAATGGTAAAGGTGCCACCAGGCGGCATCTCTGGGGCCGAAAGACGTTCGCTGCCGGCACCGGCCACAATCTCAGCCCCTTTATCCGGTTCTTCAATAACCTCCCCCGGCTCTACTGTGACTTCGGGGGTAGGTGCTTCTTCAGCCGGCGGCTTCACTTCAGCCAGTTTCAGGGGGGGTAGCTCTGGGGCTTCCGTTTTCGGTGGACCTTCTTCGGCGACCGGCGCCGCGGCTTCTTGGTCGCCAGGCTTCACGGCCTGGACCGTGAGCGGTTGAGGTGCTTCAATACTTTTTCGAACCACGGCAGGCCCCTTGGGTGGTACAGGCTCTTGACGCTCTTTACACCCTCCTGCCACAAGGAACACGAGGCTCATACTAAGGAGAAGCTTACGAAAAATCGATGGCATGTTCATGTCGGTCTTTTCACCTCCTTGCGTGCGTCTCTCTCATAGTGGTAGCGCGACTGCTGGTGTAGGGTCCAAAGCTTTCATGAATTTGTAAGTCATGGCTGTACACATCGCATTCAGGATACCTGGGGTCGTCTTTGGCCAAAACCTTGGATATTTGAAGCCGGGAGTTTTTCAAGGGTACTTCCCACGGTCGTAAATCGGTGAAGTTTTATGATTCCCCATAGATATCGAAAACGGTGAAGTTTTATGATTCCCCATAGATATCGAAAAAGGAGCAACGATTCAATGAAAAACGGTTTGGGTGAGGTCGCGAGGATCGATTTCTTTGGAATATATTCAAACTGCGTAGGTTCCAGATAATTGGATTTGACAGGCGTTAGAGTCAATTTAAGAGGTTCTTCTCCAATTTAGTTGGAGAAGAGGGTTCGAGGAATCAAGGGGTCAAGGATTCAAGTGTCTGTTTTTGAACCATTTTATCAATGCTTCAAGCATCCTTTCCCCTTAACTGTAATACCTGACCGTATCGATCTTGTTTTAAGAATTTTCCAGTTATCCTGTAAATGTCTAAACAGAGTTCGTATGACTTTCACCAGATTTTCAAATCTTTGTAATTCTTTAGCATT
>JAFDFO010000242.1 GCA_019309815.1 Deltaproteobacteria bacterium | reverse complement strand
GACTGGAATCCGATCCTCCCACTCTTGACCCGCCTTCATGGCTGCTTCCCAGTTCGTGGGATCATACCCTTTGGGCAAGGGCTGGCAGCGCTCTTTGTACCAGGCAAAGGTGTTCACCTTGTTGAACGAGACACACGGCTGTAATACGTCTATAAGCGCGAAGCCTGGATGGGCAATACCTTCCTGGATCAGTCCTGACAGGTGATCTGGCATGCCCGCAAAACCGCGGGCCACAAAACCGGCCTGCATGGCGACAGATACCAGGATCGGGTTGAACGGGGCGGATGGGGCCCCTTCCGGCTGCGCCTTGGTCACGAAACCCTCAGCAGAGGTGGGACTGGCCTGGCCTTTTGTCAGGCCGTACACCTGGTTGTTGTGCACAAGCAGCGTAATATCGATGTTGCGGCGGACAGCCGACAGGAAATGGTTGCCACCTTCTCCGTAGTTGCAGCCGTCGCCACTTTCAACAATGACTTTCAATTCCGGATTGGCAAGTTTAGCACCGGTGGCTACAGGGAGTGACCGGCCGTGCAGCCCGTTAAAGAGATTAGCGTTCAGGTAATGGGGGGCCTTAGCAGCCTGACCGATTCCCGAAACAAACAGCACCTCATGTGGTTCCAATTGGCTGCTCACCAAGGCCTGTTTGACGGCCTTGAGAATCGCGTGGTTCCCGCACCCCGGGCACCATGCAGTTTCGTACGAACCGTAATCCTCAACAGTAGCCATTTTTCTCCTCAGCCATTAGCTTCTATTGTCGTCTAATTCACGAAGAATCCACTCCGGAGTTAGTGGCAGTCCATCATATCGAAGAATCTTCTTCACTTGAAACCCTGTCTCACGACGAATTAGCCGGGCAAACTGTCCCAGGGCATTTCCCTCTACGCACACGACCTCATGTGCGTTCTCCAAATATTCCATGAACTGCTCTGGCACAAGCGGCCACACCTGAGAGAAATGGAGCGTAGCAACCTTCTTCCCTTCAGATTTGAGATGAGCGGCCGTCTCTTGAACCGCCCCCTTGCTCGAGCCCCATGAAAGGAGCAGAACATCCGGCTCCTCCTCTCCTTGCATCTCCGGAGGAACGACCTCGGATTCAATCCATGCCCCTTTGGTGAGCCTTTTTTTCACCATCTCGATGCGAATTGTGAGGTCTTCTGTAATGTGTCCGCCCTCAGTATGCTCATCACTGTCTGCCACAACCAGGTGCTTTCCTGTCCCGGGCAAAAGACGGGGCGAGACGCCGGTTTCGGTGAAGGCGAATCGCTCATATGGCGCCTCCCCCACAGACAGGGTCCCGGCACTCACGGCAGTCAGGTTCTTGACATCAAACGGCATGACTGCGCGATAGGAATCGGCAAGAAACTGATCTGTCAAGAGAAACATGGGGCCCTGATACCGCTCCGCCAGCTCAAAGGCCCTGCGAGTCAGGTGGAAACACTCCTCGACTGTTCCAGGTGCAAAAATGGCCCGTGGAAATTCGCCATGTCCGGCATGGAGCACAAACTCGAGGTCGCCCTGCTCGGTCCGTGTAGGCAAGCCAGTAGCAGGACCGGGGCGCTGGGCCAGCACAACGACTACCGGGGTCTCGGTCATGGCAGCCAGGCTGACGCCCTCGGTCATAAGGGCAAATCCACCCCCCGACGTGGCTACCATTGCCGGTGCGCCTGCAAACGAGGCCCCTATGGCCATGTTGATGGCTGCAATTTCGTCCTCCGCCTGCTCCACGATCAACCCCATTTTCCTGGCTAGGGCTGTCACGTTGAGAACAATGGAAGTGGCCGGGGTCATGGGATAGTAAGAGACAAACTTCAAGCCGGCAGAGATCGCCCCAAAAGCAATCGCCTCGTTTCCGTTCATCAAGAGGCGGGATGGGGAATCCGGAGCTTCAGGGAGCGCATGGCCAGATGTCGTCTGTTTCTCTGCCCACGCCACGGCTGCGGAAAGAGCCGCCCTGTTCTTTTCGGCCATCTTCGGCTTCTTCTTGCCAAAGAGGTCATCCACTGTCCCTGCCATCAACTCCTCGTCCAAACCCAGGAGACAGCCGACGATGCCAAGGGCTGCAACATTGAAATACCTGGCTTCAGCCAGTTCTTCAAAAGGGACTCTCAGAAGGTTGTTGTCGTCAAGGGCCAAAGCCCGGTCGAGCATGATGATCCCCTCGGGCGTGAGCTCATCACGATGCAGCGTGACGGTTTCCTCATTGAAAGCCACAAGCAGATCGAATGACTCCTTTGGGGCCATCACCTCCTCGGCGCCCACGCGGATGGCAAACGTGTTGTGCCCCCCTCGGATGCGGCTCTCGTAGCTCTGAGTCACGACTATCGAATAGCCGCTTCGCACAAGGCTCTTGGCCAGCAGCTGTCCGACAGTCACGAGTCCCTGACCTGCCTCACCGCCAATGAGAATGTTCAAGGTATTATCACCCATTTCAACTGCCCGGCTCCCCATCAGGCGCCGTCGAGCCCGGAGCGTTCTTGCTCACCAAACCAAGCAGCGGAATCCGACAGATACAGCTTCATGTCAGACAAGGCCGCATGGTGACTCTTTTCCTCCTTGATCAACTGCTCTATGAACTCCCGCTCTAGCGGGTCGGTCACCTGTTCAAGGTGCTCCTGGTAGAAGGTGATCGCCCGCATTTCAAAATCAATGCCTACGTCAATGGCTTCCATATCGCTTGCCTCTGTCGTAACTTCCCGGCCGTGAGCAAACGCGATTTCCCGGAAAAGGAGACCGAGTTCTTTGTGATCAGGCTGTATGGACTTCCACTCGTCAGACCAGGGCCCACCTCCTTCAAGTCGCTTGTAGATCTGCCGGATGCGATCCATGTGCACCACTTCATCCTTCATGAGCATCCGAAATATTTCCTTGCCTACGGCGTTGTGACACGTTGAAACGGCCTTGCTGTAAAAGCCCTTTCCCTTCTCTTCCAGCCCCAGTGCCGTGGAGAGCATATGCATGGTTCTGTCAGGGGCATCTGACATGTTCGGCCTCCTTTCGTCCAATACGGACAAAATCATCTACCGGCTGCAGACTTCAGCTCCAGCTTTTCATACACGTCTATGGATGGGGCAGGAATACTAAGCCTTCCACAGCCCGTGCAGATTGCAGTGCTCGCGGGCTGTAACCTGGGCGGCATCGATTTGAAACACAGCTTCAGGGGCATCTCCAGGGTTCAGAAACTGGCGGTAAGCCTTTCCGTCAGCAATAATCTCGATCCACTCGATCCAATGCGCGTCTTCCATGGGATGCGCAACACTCACTACCGTTACCTTGATGCCATCTGCGGTCTTTTCTATCACGGGAACGTGTTTTTCCAGTGCAGCGTCGACAGACCCTTCCACAAGGAGCTTCATGGGTTGGTTACAACAGACAAGTTCACCCTGACCTTCGTGGAGCACCTCTATAATGTGCCCGCACACCTCGCACTTAAACACTTGTAGTCTTTCCGCCATCTTTGCACCTCCTATTGGTTTTCGGGCTCATCTCAAG
>JAFDFO010000063.1 GCA_019309815.1 Deltaproteobacteria bacterium | reverse complement strand
TCAGCCCGCGCCAAGGAACCCATGACAAGATAGACAAGAATGGCTAACAACGTGCCGGAATCAACGAACCTGTTGCGATGAATTTTTTTCATAGAGCTTCTCTTTTTTCTCTCCGGATCATGCTGTGTTCTGATTGGACGTGCCTTAGACACCACTGGGGTACCCCTGGTGCCAGTCCCTGAGGTACCCCGCTTGGTCCGATCATGTGAAATCCTTTTTGATGATGCTATCGCAATGTCCCTACATACCGGTCTCCCAGAAGATGGTTTGCAATGACCACGCGTTGAATCTCTGACGTTCCCTCATAGATGGTAAAAACACGCGCATCTCTGTAATAGCGTTCCACCGCGTATTCTTTAGTGTAACCATACCCTCCGTGAATTTGCAATGCCTTAGCCGTGACGTCGTTGACCATTTCTGAGGCAAACAGCTTGGCCATAGAGGCTTGCATGGTGTATTTTTTGCCACTGTCCTTATTTGCAGCGGCAAAAAATGTCAACTGCCTAGCTGCCTCCAGTTCCGTGGCCATATCGGCGAGCATCCAGCGCAGACCTTGAAACTTTGCAATCGGTTGCCCAAACTGCTCTCTCTCTTTGGAGTAAGAGGCAGCGGCATCCAGGGCAGCTTGGGCAACGCCCAAGGATTGCGCGGCGATCCCTATTCGACCACCGTCCAAAGCAGTCATAGCTATCTTGAAGCCATCTCCTTCCTGGCCTAGCAGGTCTTCAGCGGGGACTCTGCAATCTTCGAAAACAAGATCAGTCGTGTCGGACGCGCAGAGCCCCATCTTCTCCTCTGTCTTTCCAACGGAGAATCCCGGCGTTCCCTTCCTGACAATAAACGCACTGATCCCTTTGTGCCGTTTCGTCTTGTCAGTCTTGGCTGTTACGATGGTTATGCCTGCATTCTTCCCCGAGGTTATGAAACGCTTGGTTCCATTGATGATGTAATGGTCTCTGTCACGCTTGGCCCACGTGGACTGGCTCACAGGATCTGATCCCGCATGCGGCTCTGTCATGGCAAAGGCGCCAATCACTTCGCCTGCAGCAAGCGGTTTTAGGTAGTTCTGTTTCTGTTCCTCAGTGCCGAAGCGATCAATCGTCTCACACACGACAGAGTTTTGCACCGACATGACAACGGCCGTTGATGCACAGGCGTATGCTATTTCCTGAAGGGCCAACACATAACTCACCGTATCCGCACCCGCTCCGTTGTATTCAGGGGAGACCATCATTCCCATGAGACCGAGTTCTGCCATCTTCCTGAGATTCTCGGCTGGGAATTCCTTGGTTCGATCACGCTCCATGGCCGTAGAGAGAACGACTTCCTGCGCGAAGTCTCGAACCATGGTCTGAATCATAAGTTGCTCTTCAGTCAGTTCAAAAAGCATGGCGAACTCCCTAGTATCATCTATTCGCTCAGGTTGACGTAATACCGATTCCCTAAGATGTCTGTGGATCGGGCAAGTGCCTAAAGTGCGCTAAAGTTTTAAAGGCTGAGCGCACCAATTCCGGGCACTCACGGAGTATATATAACAACTAACAGGACTGCCTTCTTTTTGCCTACGTTTGTGAGTTTATGCCTTATCCCCGAATTAAAATGAAGTGACTCACCCTCTTTTAAAGGGTTCAGATGGTTGCCGACGGCAATCTCTACTTGTCCCTTCAACACATAGACAAACTCTTCCCCTTCATGCTGGTAGCCAACACCTTTGTGATCCTTCAGGGCGTCAATGGTTACACGAAATGCCTTAAGGTGTTTGTTCTTCGCTCCTGGCGTCAGGGTCGTGTACGCATAATTTTCGGTGCGTTTTGCGTATGCCTTAACCCGTTCTTTAACAGCGGATGCTTCTTCTTTGAGTAACAACCCTGAGTCAATCTCCAGGGCCCGCGATATCTGCAGCAAGATGCCGACAGCGGGAATGACCTTGCCCGTTTCAATCTGCTTAAGATAATTGACACTGCATCCGGTGTCATTGGCTACCTGATCCAATGTGATCTTCTTCTTTTGTCTGGTTTTCTTAATCTTTTCTCCCACGGGGACTGGCCCGGGATCCTTCTTCTTCGGCATGTTGTACCTCCAAGCCTTGGCAAACAAGGCTCTGTTTTTTCAACTTTAGGCACCCTGGCCCAGACCCTGGCTTGGTATCATAGTGGGCTGAGCCGGGCACGTAACACCTATAGACTTAGCTGGTGGATCTGACTATGTCGCCCCAGGGCAGGCTTTAGCGCACTTTAGGCACTTTTTTCATTCTCTCCGCCATGATCTGTTCACAAAGCGAAACAGGGTCGGTTTTCTTGTCAGCGAGGTCGTCGATCATCTGCTTAAATTTCTCGGAACGTTCGAGGTCGTGTATAATCTCAGCAACAAACCTTTCCTTGATCGTGTCGACGAGTTCGTGAAAAGCTTTTTTTCGCAAGTGCTCACGAAGGTGTGTGGAGGCATGATCAAATAGAAATGACTTATGCGTCTCTATTTTAGACAACAGTTCCGGGACCCCCTGGTTTTTGATCGCTTCGGCGGCTACGATAGGCGGTTCCCACTTCCCTTCAGCCGGTGCCTGGGCATTCATATCCAGCATGGCCCGAAGTTCATGCATGGTCTTCTCAAGTCCCTCACGTTCTGCCTTGTTGATGACAAAAATGTCTGCCACTTCGAGGATGCCCGCCTTCATGGCCTGAATGTCGTCACCCATGCCCGGGATTAGTACAATGATCGTCGTGTGTGCCGTGTTTACAATGTCCACTTCGTCTTGGCCCACGCCCACGGTTTCCACTATGATGATGTCTTTTCCCATAGCGTCCAGGACGTCGATGACACTGCGGGTCGAACGGGTCAAACCCCCAAAATATCCTCGCGTAGCCATACTCCGGATGAATACTTCGGGGTCGGTGCCGTGGCGCTGCATCCGTACCCGATCCCCAAGTATAGCGCCGCCGGAAAAGGGGCTGGTCGGATCCACCGCAAGGACCCCAAGGCTTTTCCCGGCCTCCCTGTAGGCCTGGATCATCTGGTCCACCAGCGTACTTTTACCAACGCCGGGAAAGCCGCTGACTCCGATCACGTAAGCCTTGCCGGTGTGAGGATAAAGGGCTTTCAAAACCTCTCTTGAATCGGGAATGCCGTCATCGATATCCCTGATCAGCTTGGCGGCTGTCCTGATATCCCCGGATAGAATCTGTTCCACACGTTTCATAGGTCGGATCATCTCGCGATTAGTTGTAGTTAATTAGGGTAAAATAAGTGTGTCATCTCCAATTGAGCAGGCGTGATCATAGAGGGTTCAAGGGTTCAAGGATTCAAGGGTTCGAGTGCAAATGCTTTAAAAACTACTGAAGGATCCAAGGGGTCAAGGGTCCAAGGATTCAAGTGAAAAGTAAAGAAATATTCAAAAGAAGGAACCCAGATTTTGTTGGCAGAAGATTTGGGCGTCATTGAAAAAAGTGAATTGGGTACACTAATAAAAGACATCGCAGAAATCGAAAGAATGTTAACGGCGCTGATAAGATCTTTAAAAAACAAGCCCTTGAATCCTTGACCCCTTGAATCCTTGGACCCTCTTCTCCAACTAAATTGGAGAAGGACCCATAAGTCTAAGTCGCCCTCACACAACCAACTCCAGGCCTTCGTAGGCCATGATCACCCTGTCGGTCTGTTGAAATCCCTTCATCTCTGCATACTTGCGAGTTCTTTGCAGAATATCCCACAGAATGTTGTCATCATGTGTAGGCTCATGATGAAAAAGGACAAGGGTCTCGACCCCGGCATCGCAGGCGATGTCCACACCCGTCATGGAGGAACTGTGGCCCCAGTCTTCTTTTCCCAAAGCCTCCATCTGAGTGTATTGCGCATCAAAAACGAGTACCTTGGCCTGGGAAAAGAACGCTATGTATCTCTCCATCTCGGATCCGGAGAGATTCGTCAGATCCGTATCCGTGGCATACACGAATGACTTGCCTTCCTTTTTGACACGGTAGCCAAAGGACCCACCGGGATGATTCAACTTGATATTCTTGACGTCAAGGTGACCAACAGCCACGTTTTCATTTTCTTCTAGTGAAACGAACTCAATATCCGCATGCATGGACTTCAGGGGCACAGGGAAATGAGAAGCCTCCTGCTGGAGAGAAAAACGTCTTTCTACGTTGGGATGCGGGCTGTAGATAATGATCCGGTTTCCGGGGACGTAAGCTGGAAGGAAAAAAGGAAATCCTTGAATGTGATCCCAGTGGGTGTGGCTCAAGAATAGGTGCACTGTCCCGGCTCCCTGGCCGAATCTGCGGTCCATGAGATGCAGACCGAGGACCCTTATACCTGAACCTGCATCAAAGATTACGGTGTCATCTCCCGAGTGTAACTCAACGCATGACGTGTTGCCGCCATAGGTCCCTTTTATGTGGCGGGGTAGTCTTTCAACATAATGTTCTATGGCTCTTTCATCTATTAGGTCTCTGCCCGACACTCCTTTGAGCGCTTGAAGGACTTTCTCCTTAATGTGCCGGGTACCCGGGGGTGTTGGAATAGAACCACGTACCCCCCAGAATCTGACAACCATGCCCTATCCCCTTAGGTCTCCAGTTCCGAGCGTCAACTGCACTTTCCCTTAAGCCAGATTTCTATCAGACTTTTCAACCTCTATCAACATCCGATTGCGTGCCTTTCACATGGAGAGTACCCCAATAATGGGCCGAGGCTTGCGCCCAATAATGGATTGACAGTCCTGCCGATGTCTATTACAAATTTCCACTGCACCGTCTGTGTGCCGACTTTCGCCAAATGCTTTTACATTGTGCACTTGAACCAAGCCTATACAAGAGATTTGAAGTCCATGGCCGCCTTCGAGCCTGCGTACATAGAGACCCATAACAGAGGGCTTCTCAAAGAAAAGGTTGCCCAATCCTTTGAGATCCTGAAAGCTTGTACTCTGTGTCCGAGGGCGTGTGGCGTGGACCGGCTCTCAGGCGAACTGGGGGTTTGCCTGACAGGTGAGCAGGCTATTGTATCAAGCTACAGTCCTCACTTCGGCGAGGAGAACCCCCTGGTTGGGGATCACGGCTCGGGAACCATATTCTTCACCAGATGCAACCTGCTGTGTATCTTCTGCCAGAACTTCGACATCAGTCATAAAGGTGAAGGCGTTCCCGTATCTTCCAAAGAGCTTGCCGATGCCATGCTGTTCCTTCAGGGCAGCGGCTGTCACAACATAAACTTCGTTACGCCCTCTCATGTAGTGCCTCAGATTCTTTCTGCCCTTGAGAAGGCTATTGAATTAGGTCTGCGCGTCCCCCTGGTCTACAACACAGGTGGTTATGACACGCCTGAGACCCTGCGTCTCCTGGAAGGCGTATTTGATATCTATATGCCGGACCTGAAGTTCTGGGATTCGAGGGTGGCTGAGGAACTCTGCGATGCACCCGATTATCCCGAAGTCATTCGAGAAGCACTGACAGAGATGCACCGTCAGGTGGGGGACCTGGTCGTGAATAAACGGGGAATTGCCGAAAGGGGTCTCTTAATCCGCCACCTGGTGCTTCCTGAAGGGCTGGCCGGGACCCGACAGGCCATGCGTTTCTTGGCTAAAGAGATCTCCCCCAACAGCTATGTGAATATAATGCCACAGTATAGACCGTGCGGCCGGGCCTCCGAAGTGCAAGCCCTGCGGCGCTCCCTCACAGATGAGGAATTCCGGGAAGCCATTCAGGTGGCCGAGGAAGAGGGAATTACCCGTCTGGATGAGAGAAGACGGGCCTTTGTGCTGCGCTGGAAATGATGGAAAGACTATTTGCCATAGGTGATATTCACGGCTGTTTTGACAAGCTGATCGCCTTGATGGATATCATCGATGTGGACCCGGAAAGAGACACTCTCGTGTTCATAGGGGACTATATCGATCGAGGCACTCAGTCAAAGGAAGTGGTGGACTATCTGATCGATCTGTCCAGACAGTCGGGAAATGTGGTTTTTCTGAAAGGAAACCATGAACTGATGCTGGAGCAGTACCTAACCGGAACGAACAAGTTGGGCTTTTTGGCAAATGGTGGACTGGAAACTTTGGATAGCTACTTGAAGGGAAGTTCTCCTGACGCAACCAACCCGATACCAACGACGCATCTCGACTTCTTCAGCGATCTGAGTATGTATTATGAGACCGACCAGTACATCTTCGTCCACGCTGGGCTCAAAGCGAACGTGCCCCTTGAAGAACAGAACGAAGGGGATATGTTGTGGATAAGGGGAGAATTCATATATTCTGATTTTGATTTTGGAAAGCGAGTGATCTTCGGGCACACACCCTTTCAGGAACCAATAATATTTGACAACAAGATTGGCATTGACACGGGTGCTGTTTATGGCAACAAACTGACCTGTGTTGAGCTGCCCGCCGCCAGATTCTACAATGTCTGATGGTGTCCGTTGCCTGACGATCAACACAGCACACACTATGATGGGAGGAAATGGTCATGGGAGTAAACGATGTGGTCAAGAACATCACTTGGTTGGGGCATGACGGGTTTCTAATCAAGGGTGACGGGAAGGCGATTGTGATCGACCCTTTTCAGGTCAAGGACTGCGAGCCGGCCGACATTATCTTGGTGACCCACGAGCACTCTGATCACTGCTCACCAGAGGACATCCAGAAGGTCCAGCAGGCGTCCACCGTGATCGTCACTGAGGCCAATTCCGCAGCAAAACTCTCTGGAGATGTTCGGGTGGTTCAACCTGGAGACAAGCTCACGGTTGAAGGCATCCCGATCGAGGTCGTGCCGTCGTACAACACAAACAAGAACTTTCATCCAAAACAGAATGGATGGTTGGGCTTCATCGTGACCGTGGAAGGCGTGAGGATCTATCATGCGGGGGATACGGATCTGATACCGGAGATGGCTTCATTTGACGTAGACGTTGCGCTCCTTCCGGTATCCGGGACCTATGTCATGACAGCCGAAGAAGCTGTGGAAGCCGCTAAGATGCTCAAGCCCAAACTCGTTATTCCCATGCATTATGATGCCATCGTGGGTTCCTCGGACGACGCACAGCGGTTTTGCGATGCTCTAGCTGGAATATGTGAAGTGGTTATGCTAAGCTCCTGAATAGGCCTATGAAAAAAATACTCTTTTGTTCCCTTCTCGTATTCGTATTGTCGGTTGGCACGGCGAGTGCCGAGCGGCTCAGCGTTGCTGTAGACAAGGGTAATGTACGCTCGGGGCCGGGAAAGAACTACGAAGTTCTGTGGTCCGTTGGGAAGTATTTTCCCGTTGACATTGTCAAGACGTCCGGTGATTGGCGCAAAATCCGCGATTATGAAGGAGACGTGGGTTGGATTCATCATTCCCTTCTGAAAGAGATCCCCGCCGTAATAGTCAAGGGTAGTCTTGTCAATATTCGGGAAGGTCCTGGAACGGATGCCAAGGTTCTCTTTCAGGCGGAAAGTGGCGTGAGCTTCAAGGTTGTAGAGAAAAAGGGCAAGTGGCTTCGCGTCAAGCATGCGGATGGGGACACTGGATGGATTCACGACAGCCTGATTTGGGGTGATTAGCTGACCTAGTGTCGTGTCCCAGAAGTTATTTGCAAAAGTCAAAGCATTGATGATATCCGCGTTGATTCGTTAAAGTCCAAAATTCGAAGCACGAAATTCGAAATTCGAAACAATGACCAAAATACGAATTCTCTAATGTTCTAAACGGTCTGTGAAGTGTTTCGGTCATTTGAATTTTGGTCATTCGGATTTGTTTCGTGTTTCGATATTCGAATTTCGGATTTATGAGATCGTCTTTGAGGGTCCTGTGCGATCTTGGAAATAATGTAAGTTATTCATGAGACCCAACACTAGGGAGAATGCCCGGAAGGTTGGCATTTCCCCCACCCGCAGGGAAGCGTAAAGAACGTTACAAAGCGCAGATTTTGTCCAGCCGGCGATCGTACATCTTCCCGATCCCGTATTCTTGGCGTCTTAAGAATTTCTCCTCGGACGGTCCTATAATTTGCATTTCCCGGTGTTTCTCTTGGACCTCAAGGGCGATCTCCATCTCCTTGGTGCAACCAGTACTGAATGTGGCATCCTTGCCTACCCATTCCGGAGGAATCTTCATATTCATAATTTCAAAGGCTTCCACTATGTCGTCATACCGTTGGAACCTCCACATATCGATCAGGCCGCTCCGCTGAACGATTTCCCACATGTACATTAAGTCGTCGGCATCCATGCCTGGCTCAAAATGCTCAGACGGATTGATGATGAAGGTGCTGGTGGACTGGCCTTTGAGGTACTGGGTGTAAGTCGACATGATCTTTTTGGCCATGGCCTCCTTGCCCGGGATAGAGCCAATAATGCCGCTGTAAAACATCACGGTCATACCTTTCTGTTTGGCTCCTTCCATCTGCGAGATGATGGCCTGTGCCTTCCTTTCCAAATCCTTGTGAGAGAACTTGATCACGTCAGGGTGCTTGGCCTTGTACCGGATTGAGGTTGAACCATCTTCATCTCTTGAGATGCTGTAGATGTCTTGAGTAAACCGGAAATGGGTTTCAAAGAGGCGCCGCTTTTGATCAGGCCCCTTGGAGATAACACCATCCACCTCCTTGAAAACCCGCGCAAAGGTTGTGGAGGCAAAAAGAAAGTTAAGGTTCTCACGGGTCCCGTCGGAGATGGCCATGACGTCCTTGTCGCCTTTTAAGATGTTGACCAGTTCGTTTTTTCCCAGACTCTTTTCCTGGATCAAAAGGGCACCTTCGAGTTCTCTGCACAGCGTTTCTTCCTCCTGGGCATCGAAGAAGTCAATCTTTGTGAACAGAGGACCGTCCTTAAACGCGATGATGATTTTGTGGCCCATCTGGGCTAAGTATCGTACAATAGCCAGATCCACGATTACTTCCCCTGCTTCGTCGGCCAGCCACAGGATTTTCTTGGACTGCGGGATGCCCGAGGCGCCTTCCCTCTGAACGCGGAGGAATTGCCACAACGGCTCGACACCGTCCCCGCTGAACGGGCGGTTAAACAACTCCAGGTAATCCTCCACCCCATATTCCAGGACCTCATCAGAATCCCACAGGGCGCTATCAACCGAAAGGGTGAAGAGGCGGCTCAACTTCAGGAACTCCACACTCTCTTTGATCTCGATGAGACTCGTTGGGGGGGACTCAAGTACGGTGGTGTCCACATGATTCAACGCCTTCTGAAACCCCTTTGAGTTCAGAGCGTGAAACGCCCGCGTGTTTCGCTCATTTTTTTCGTACAAATAGGGATCCTGTATCTGCGTGCGGTCAATGTAGATTTTCAGTAGGCGTTTTTCCAGCCTGGAGGGAATCATTAACGCGTCCCGAATCTCGTGTTCGTATTTGGTTTTGATGAGAGTTCTCAAGAAGCTCTTGTCCCATGGATCCTCGATTTGCTGATCGATGAGGCTGAGTATCCGGTTCAGTGTAGCTTCATATTGCTCCTGCAGGAAAGGCGGCTTCTCTCGTCGCATGATCGTGCCGAACATATGGTCGGAGCAGGGGTAGTATCGCTCGTCCTCTTCGGTACAGACCATGAAACGGATTTGCTCCGGAGATTCCACGTGGTCCGGATAGGCGTAGTAATCAAGGTGGTTTTCAATGAAGAACGTGGTGTACCAGGCATCCATGATCGGATCTTGTCCGGGTTTGTAGGGGCGTTCGGGATCAAAGGAGTCTTGTCCCGTGGCGTTCTGACTGTTTGACTTCATGTTTCCTCCCATGCATCTTCGGGTGGAACAACACAGCGGACGAGGTGGGCCGGTTTTTTCGGGGGGCATCCCGGCAAAGTAATCGCTGATGGTGCCGTTATGGTCGATGACGAAGGTGGTCGGGATCCCTCGGATGCCACCGTAGTCAAGCACCACCTCCCTCGTTCCCAGCAGGACAGGGTAAGTAATCCCGTAACGTTGAATAAAAGGCCTCAAAACCGTGTCAACTTGATGATCGAGAGACACTCCGATGATTTCAACCCCCTGATCTCTGAACTTCTGCCGGAGCTTCAGAAGATGGGGAATTTCTTGGCCGCACGGGCCACACCAGGTCGCAAAGAAGTTGAGCAGCACAACACGGCCCTTATAGTCAGCGAGGCGGTAGACTCGGCCGCTCAAATCCTTGAGCGCAAAGTCCGGAGCGGCATGGGAGACCAGAGGCGTTGATTCGTCTTGCCCACCACACCCACAGACCAAAAGGATCGTAAGGATGCTTACAAGAATAGTCCTGACAGAAGAACTCATGAATCCCACCCCTTAGCCCTTAGTGCGCCTTGCCTGCCGCGCCGAAGTCGCGACGAAGGCGGGCGGCTTGAGAACATCCCTGCAATCCCCACTCCGAATTCCGCAATCCGCAATCCGCATTGGTAACGCACTCACCTATCGTCAACAACGCCACCGGATCGCGCAAGGTGTTGCTCAATCGTTTCAGCCTCCACCAGTCTGATCGTGGTGTGAAGGCCCAGTATCTCCAGAATCTGCTCCC
>JAFDFO010000241.1 GCA_019309815.1 Deltaproteobacteria bacterium | reverse complement strand
TTCCTCCGCGATGAATACAGAGATGAAGGACAAACTGGAACAGCTTTATTTGCGGTACAACCGGCGCGAGTTTATTCACCCGGACCCCCTCGAATTCGTGTACCTGTATAAGGACTCTGCCGACCGTGAAATCGTGGCCCTCATTGCCTCATCACTTGCCTATGGAAGGGTGGGTCAGATCCTGAAGAGTGTTGCCGGTGTCCTGGCGCCGATGGTGCCGTCACCCTCTGTTTTCGTGGCAGAGTCCTCGCTTGAAACTATCCAAAAGACCCTTTGCGACTTCAAGCACCGGTTTGCTACCGGCGATCACCTGGCATCCTTGTTGTCAGGTATCAAACAAGTTCTTAAACGGTACGGGTCTCTCCATGCCTGTTTCATGGCCGGGATGAGTAATGACGACACGGTCCTTCCGGCTCTGGCTCATTTTGCGGCCGAGGTAACCGCATATGCTGACGGCGGGGCAGGGCATCTCGTGCCTTCACCTGACAGAGGGAGCGCGTGCAAGCGTCTGAATCTCTTCCTTAGATGGATGGTTCGCTCGGACGACGTGGATCCTGGGGAGTGGGAGAGTGTGTCTCCATCCAAGCTTATTGTTCCGCTGGATACACATATGCACAGGATTTCTTTGTCGCTTGGGCTGACAAGACGAAAACAGGCGAACATGGCCACCGCCAAAGAGATCACAGAAGCTTTCAGACAAATATCCCCGGAGGATCCCGTCAAATACGATTTTGCTTTGACTCGCCTGGGCATGAAGGGAGACGAAGAACAAGCTGTTTTCCTCAATGAGTAAGCTCAAAGCTCAAAGCTGAAAGCAAACACAATTGAAGTAATGTCTGTGTGGGTCTGTGGCCAAATATATGGGTTGGTTCTTCAGGAGAGGATCGCTTCCATGACTGCGTCATGGAGAAGCGGTCGGAAGTCCTTGATGCGTTCATTTTCACGCGTGGGATGAATGCGGTTGGTAAGAAGTATGACGATTGCTTCTTTTTCAAGGTCCATCCAGAAGGAAGTACCGGTGAAACCCAGGTGGCCGACACTCTGATCCGAAAAGTGCTTGCCGCTGCTGGAATCGGGCCGCGTGGGGGTATCAAAACCAAGGGCCCAGGTCCCGGCACCGGATTGACGCTTAAAAAAAGTTCCCACCACATCCCCCTCAAACAGCCGGCTGTTCGATGCTCCGCTCCAGGTATTCAGGAGTTCTTGTAAGAGGACGTGCACGTCTTGGGCTGTTCCAAACAGTCCTGCGTGTCCTGCCACTCCTCCAATAACATACGCGTTGTCGTCGTGGACTTGCCCATCCATAATCTCTTTGCGCCACGGACAATCCTCGGTTGCTGCATATGACAGACCATTTCTCTTTTTTCCATCAAGGAGATGGACAAAGAAAAGATGCTTGAGTTCGAGCGGATCGTACACGGACTCTTGCACAAAGCGGTCAAGCGGCTTCTCTGCTACCAGTTCGACCAGCCACCCCAGGAGCATGAAGTCCAGGTCGCTGTAAAGCGAAGTCTTGCCGGGCTCGTGGATGAGGGGTTCTGCAAGCAATAGCGCCCTGAGTGCATCTTTCCGCTGTGATGGTTCGATCCTCGAGAGTTCCTGGTAGTACGGGCGATAATCCGGCAGCCCGGACGTGTGAGAGAGGAGTTGGCGGACAGTAACGTGTTCTTTGTCTGTACCCAGGAAATATGGGACCGCGCTCGCCAGCCCTTGATCAAGATCGAGCTTTTTCTCCTGGACCAGGAGCATCAGGACAAGAGTCGTGGCAAGAGGCTTGGTGAGTGAAGCCAGATCAAAGACTGTATTAATGGTCATGGGGCGTTCTGGCGTGAGTCTTGCCCGGCCGAACGCGTCTAAGAATGAGACACGCCCTTGATGGGCCACGAGGAGCACGCCGCCGGGAAAGACACCGTCGGTCACTCCGCGCTGCATCAAATCGTGCACTGCCTTCACAGACTATTCACCTATTACGAAGTACGAGGCATCACTCACTCGTTGTTGGCTAATGGGAAGTCCCACGAAGCGAAAAGCGCAGTTGATCAGATTTCCTGTCCCTGCCCCGCCGCTTTTGCGGGGTCAGGAAATCTGATCAATTCCTCTGCGACCTCTGCGGCTCTGCGGTGAATTTCTTTTTCCTACTTCGTGTCTTCGACGGCCGCTTCCTGAAATCGCAGCCCGCCCTCTTCAGTATTCAACTCGGCCTCAATTCCGATGGGTATTGTGATGTTCTCGGTCCCGTGGCCAAACTCGAACCCGGTCAGAATGGGGACACCGGTGTGGCTGAAGGCGTCTTTTACTACTGAGTAAACATCATCAACAGCCCCGCAATCCTGAAAAGAGCCGAGAATAACCCCGGCAACCCCATCCAGATGGCCTCCCAGGCGCAACTGTGAAAGCATCCGGTCTATCCGGTATGGGGCTTCTCCCCGGTCCTCCAAAAAAAGGAGATGACTTTCAAAGCTTGGTTCGTAATGTGTACCCATCAGGTGACAAAGACTGGTGAGGTTTCCGCCCAGCAACGGGCCCGAAGCCTTCCCAGCGTTCACTACTATGGCCTTGTGGGGTCTCAGATTTAAGGGCCGGGGTGATGCAATCGTGTCGACCAAGGCTGAACGCGTTTGTTTTGAACCCTTTCCCAGGGTTGTCACAAGGGGCCCGTGAAAGGTGACCGTGCTGCATCTGTTGTAGATCGCAACCAGGAGGGCCGTAATGTCGCTGAATCCCACTATGACTTTTGGATGGGAACATATGGTGTCAAAATCAAGCAGAGGAAGGAGCCGCATGGAGCCAAAACCTCCACGGGCACAGAATATGGCACCGATGGAATCGTCTTCGAAGAGGCCCATTAGCAATGCCGCGCGTTCCGTGTCAGAACCGGCAAGGTATCCATTTCTTGCGAATAGTCCTTCCGGAATCTGGACCCGGAAACCGATCGATTCCAGCACGGCAATACCACGATCGAAGGCCTCCCGGTCAAACGGGGAAGCCGGCGCAGCAATACCAATCGTGTCACCCGGCTTCAGCGCCCGGGGTTTTGTCAGTTGTTGTTCCACGCGCTGAAAATAGCACGGAACCCATTGGATTGTAAAGGTATCTGATGAGGCCTGGCGGTGGCGTTGATCAATCGTTGACACACTCCATACAACATGTTACCCAGATGATGCATTGTTGGCGGGGCGTGGCGCAGACTGGAAGCGCACCTGAATGGGGTTCAGGGGGTCGGAGGTTCAAATCCTCTCGCCCCGACCAACTAATCAAGTCGAGGAAGCGGTCAGTCCATTTGAGAGATTGACCGCTTTTTTTGTATGCTTTGCGACCACCTGATCATACATCTGATTACCGCAGAGGCGTGGACGGAACAAGAGTTGGCATTACCTCAAGTTGGCCCTAACGCCTGTCAAATCCAATTATCTGGAACTTACGCAGTTTGAATATATTCCAAAGAAATCGATCCTCGCGACCTCACCCAAACCGTTTTTCATTGAATCGTTGCTCCTTTTTCGATATCTATGGGGAATCATAAAACTTCACCG
>JAFDFO010000240.1 GCA_019309815.1 Deltaproteobacteria bacterium | reverse complement strand
AGTGCATCAATATCTTCAGATCGCACGGGGCGTATGATCATCATGGCTGGGCTCCTTCAATCCTTTGTTACTGTCCTTTGTCGGTCCATTTGATGTGGCCAGAGGCCCGTTTCATCAAGAACAGGGCACTTAGCTTGGCTCGTTCGGTGAGACTGTTGAGATGCATGTATTCCTGGTCGGTATGTAGATTTCCGCCTCGAACACCCAGGTTATCCACGTTGGGAAGGCCGGCGCTTGCCAGGTTGTTGCCGTCACAACAGCCACCACTGTTCTGCCATTGCAGTCTCATGCCCAAGTCGGCCCCACATTCGCCAATCATGTCGATCAAGCGATGATTGGCTTTGCTCAATATCTTGGGTTTACGAACAAACTGCCCGTGGAGTTCAAGGGTCAACCCATCGCGCACATTGACAGCCTTCGCCGCTTTGTCGAGCTGCTTCTGTACCCAGATTTCGTCATCGGGCAGGGCAGTTCGAACATTGAATTTCACCATGGCCAGGTCCGGAACAATATTGACCGGGCCACCCCCCTGAACGAAGCCGGCGTTTATGGTGACACCATTTCGCTGGCCGTTCAAGTCGTCTACAGCCCGGACAAAATCGGCCACTGCTCGAATGGCGTTACGGCCCAAGTGGGGGTCTCGACCCGCATGCGCAGCCCGGCCTCGTACCACTGCGGTAAAATATCCGGTTCCTTTACGTTCAGCGGCTAGGCCGCCATCGGGGAATGAGGGTTCGTAAACTAGCCCCAAATGATTGCGTCTTGCACTCTGTTCCAGAAGTGGTGCGGAGCCTGGGGAACCGACCTCCTCATCGGGGTTGATCAAGATTTCCCATCCGATATTGCCAGCCCACGGGCTTCTTTCCAGAGCCTCCAGGACTACCATCAATACGACAAGGCCGCCTTTTGCATCGGCGACCCCTGGGCCATTTAGCGTATTGTCTTCTATGTGAACTGTTTTCTGGAAAGGACTATCTGCGGGAAATACCGTATCCATGTGACAACCGAGTAGCACCTGAAGGGAGGCCTCTGGACGTTTGCGAACCCTTAACACTTTTCCAAGTGGAATCTGCTGGATTTCACCTTGAGTCCCTAGCTGCTTCAAAGGTTCCAGGGAGAGGGTTTCTTGTTCCCCACCCAGTGGCTTTAAGAGATCAGAGAGTTTCTGAAGGAGCTGATCTAATCCAGAGATATTAAAGGTGCCGGAGTTGGTGTCAGCTAACGCAATGAGGACCTGGTACATCCTTCTATGCTGTTCATCAATCCAGTCCAGGTAGGGTTCATACTGGATCAAGATGTTGTCCTCCACAGGAAGGTTGGTGAATGCAGGATTTGGAAGAACCTTCCATAATCCCTATCATGGCTCGGTGGCCCCAAGTTCACACTTCCACCTCGCTTCGACTCATAGTCGATCAGTATCCCAAAATCGTTTTTTGGGCAACAGCTTGTTGAGAGAATACCCCAACATATGGAGGATCACGCGATATGCCAAAGCGGGTGTAATGTGATGGGTCTTAAGATGTGTGGGAATTATTGGAGGTGTGTTCGAAAACCAGAAAGGCGAACTGCCCGGAATAAAGCGGTAGCACCGGAGCCGAGGTCGGTGTCCTCATCCTATTGTTATATAGAGGTGCGGTGAGTACACGTGTCGCCACCGGCCCCAGAATTCTCCCGCATATGAGTACTCTACACATATTCAATGTGATGGGGCAATGGGGTGAAGACTGTATTTGTGGCAAAGAAATACCGTATTTTCGCAATGGGGTGTATGGTAGGATGCCCTGGAAGGTCCAGCAGCAGATTATCGGGGGCATGGGCCAACTGATCCATCCCATTGGGATATCTGTTGCATATCATTGCGTTTTGACATAGGGGAAAGGCTATGCGCCCGTTCAACTCGCGCCTGTTTTCACTTACATGTGTCAGGGGGTTGCAGTGATAGCAATGACATCCAGACGAATCATTCTCCTGACCATTTGTGTTATCGCCATCCTTGTCATAGGATCCCTGACCGCAACGATTCTCTATTATCATCACCACCCTTCCGCGCTAAAGACGCTGATCGAAAAATCTGTTTCCGCATCCACCGGCACGTCTCTGACTATCGGGGATCTTTCCTACTCCATAAGCCCCTTGAGCGTCCGGGCAAAGGGCATCATTCTTGAACCCGGTAAAGACCAGCACGGTTTCTATGCAGCGATCTCCGATCTCAAGGCGGACATGGTCATAGCAGGCCGACTCGGCCACAAGAAGCTCATTTTTACCAACCTCAGGGTTGCAGACTTTTCTCTTCGCCTTTCGAGTAAAATGACGTTGCCTGTCATCAGCTCAAAACCGGAAATCCCTCCCCCATTGTTTTCTCGAGTTTTGAAACGGGTGATCCGTGTTCTCGTCTTCAGAGGGGTGACATTTGAAGCAGGGGAAGCAGTCGATGGAGATATGGTTTTTGAATCCGGCGATCAGATCATTGAGGCCCGTGAGATTCAAGCGAAGTTTAGCCCTGAGCATCGTATCGAAGTCTTCTGCAGTGCTCGGGCCGAATGGCCTCAAGAGGAGATGCGCCTTACGGTTCCCCGGGTTCATGTCACGTCGGATCACGTCATATCCCCGGATGACCAAGAAATAAAAGGACGGCTTCAAGTAAGCGAGGCGACTTTCCAAAGCCCGCAGGGCAGTATCCGCGGGATTGAAATAGCGTCAACACTCATCTATGACCATAACCATGAGAAGCTGGCCTTTGATCCCCTGGATATCCGCACGGAGGGCATTACACTAAGGCAGGGGGCTGATGGACAATCTTTCGCCACACACCTTGAACTTGAGGCAAAAGGCTCCTTTGATTTGCAGGAAAGTGAAGTGAACGTCTCCCAGTTTCATCTTGCCGCAAAAGATCTTCTCGAGTTGAAAGGAGCATTGAACATGGGCTTTGGGGCAGAGTCCATCGTGAGAATTACACGCCTTGATGGTCACCTTCTGCCCAAGCAATGTCTTTCCATTCTTCACGACACCATGGGAGTGCGCTTACCCCCTGTCACCCTGTCAGGACCCGTGAACCTGCGCGGTAACGTAGAGGGCATGAAGGAACAACAAGCGTGGGATTGGCAGGGCGACATAGAGGTGTTGTTGTCCCGGAATCGATATTCGTACGTGACAGAACAGATGCGGTCCACGGGCAGGATCAGCGGGAACCTTCGGGCCACAGGGTCGTTTCCGGACATGCATCTGTCCGTGAACCTGAAGGGGGATGAAACCACCTTTTCGGGCATGGGGGTGACACTGAAACCGTTCAAAGCAAGGCTGTCGCTTTCCGGCAAGTATCCACTCCATTTGATCGAAGAGGTTCGCGCTGAAATCCCTCAGGCGAACATAGCCACGGAGGCCAAAGACGTGGAAATCCGTGACATTCGGGTGCATGCTCAGAAGGGAAGCATCAACGCAGAAAAAGGGCTCCTTTCCCTGCCTGACGTTCAGCTCACCTCGTCGCTGTTGAAGAATCTCCGCCTCTCTCTGCTTATTGACGAAGAACAGGTTGTGGTCGATCTGAAGG
>JAFDFO010000239.1 GCA_019309815.1 Deltaproteobacteria bacterium | reverse complement strand
GCTCGAAGCTCCTTGAGCTGATCCCTCAATTCCGCGGCCTTTTCAAAAGCCAGCTCCTGTACCGCTCTTTTCATCTCAGATTCGAGTTCCTGAATCATATGGTCGAGATCGTCCATCGACTGAAACTCAGATAGGGGCTCCGATACGGTGGGGACTGTAACGTAGTCCGCTTCGTACACCGAGGTAAGTATGCTCGTGATATCCTTTTGTATGGTCTCCGGCGTGATGCCGTGCTCCTCGTTAAACGCTGCCTGAAGCCTGCGCCGCCGATTCGTCTCATCAACGGCCCACTGCATGGATCGTGTCACACGATCCGCATAGAGGATCACCGTGCCAAAAACATTCCTTGCCGCCCGACCGCACGTCTGAATCAAAGAACGCGCTGAGCGAAGAAACCCCTCTTTATCAGCGTCCAGGATGGCCACCAGGCTGACCTCGGGCAAATCGAGTCCCTCCCTGAGCAGATTGATCCCGATGAGAACATCAAAGAGACCAAGGCGTAAATTGCGTATGATTTCAATACGTTCCATCGTGGCTATGTCTGAGTGAAGGTAGCGGACCCTGACGCCCAGATCCCCGTAGTAGTCGGTCAAGTCCTCTGCCATCCGTTTGGTCAGGGTTGTGACGAGCACTCTTTCTTTCCGCTCTTCGCGGACCCTGATCTCCTCAAGAAGGTCATCCACCTGATCCTCAGCAGGCCTCACCATGACCTTGGGATCGATGAGCCCGGTGGGACGGATGATCTGCTCAACGACCTGTCCACCGGCCATCTCGACTTCGTAGTCGCCCGGTGTGGCGGATACGTAGATCACCTGGGACACCTTCTCCGTAAATTCTTGAAACGTGAGGGGCCTGTTGTCCAGGGCAGAAAGGAGCCTGAATCCATGCTCGACCAACGTCTCCTTTCTGGAACGATCTCCGCGGTACATGCCGTGCAGCTGAGGAACGGCAATGTGGCTTTCGTCAACAAAAAGGAGGAAATCCTGCGGGAAATAGTCGATCAGGGTCGGAGGAGGTTCCCCCGGGCTTCTGCCGGTCACGTGGCGGGAGTAGTTTTCGATCCCCTGGCAGTAGCCCAGCTCACGCATCATCTCCAGATCAAAATCAGTGCGCTCCTCAATACGCTGGGCCTCAATCCATCTCTTTCCATGTTGAAAATGTGCGATACGCTCCTTGAGTTCCTCTCTAATCGTTCTAACCGCTTGATTCAAGGTGACTCTTGAGGTGACGTAATGGCTTGCCGGGTAGACAATCACTCCCTTGAGAGGCTTTACGACCTTCCCTATCAGAGGGTCGATTTCATGGATGTGCTCGATGGTGTCACCAAAGAACTCCACGCGGATCGCTCTGTCGTCCTCATACGCCGGGAAGATTTCCACCCGGTCTCCCCTTACCCGGAAAGTATCCCTGTGGAAATCATAATCGTTGCGGGAGTAGTGCATGGCCACAAGCCGACTCAACATCACGTCTCGAACCAGCGCAACCCCAGGCTTAAGCTTAAGACACATCTCCAGATAATCTTCGGGTGACCCCAGACCAAAGATGCACGACACACTCGCGACCACAATCACGTCGCGCCGGGCTATGACAGACCGCGTGGCTGAATGCCGCAATCTGTCGATCATTTCATTGATCGAGGCGTCTTTTTCAATGTAGGTGTCGGTAACCGGCAGGTAGGCCTCAGGCTGATAGTAGTCATAATAGCTGACAAAATACTCCACTGCATTTTCCGGAAAGAGAGTCTTGAATTCCTCGTAGAGCTGGGCGGCCAACGTCTTGTTTGGAGCAATCACTAGGGTGGGTTTGTTTGACCCTGCTATGACATGAGCCATGGTGAAAGTCTTGCCCGAACCGGTCACACCCAGGAGCACCTGTTGACGGAGACCATCTTTGACCCCCTGACTCAACTGCTCGATCGCTGCCGGTTGGTCACCTCTTGGCGTAAAGTCTGAAATCAGTCTGAAGGCGGACAAGGCTTAGCTCTGCTTTGCTCCACAGGTTACATGATGAAGTGAAACGTGGTTCGCTCCGCGCGGAATTGGCATAACGGACACGGGGTGCAGCTCCGCGCGAACGATGGGGGGATATGGTAATGGGTCTTTATGGAATTACCGAGACGTTTACTTAATACAGACTTTCCTGACTTCTAGTAGATCGGTATGGCCTTGAAAGACCTTATCAATACCGTCCTGCTTCAAGGACCTCATCCCGTCCTCAATCGCCTGCTCCCGAATGAAGTTCATGGATGCCTTTTGCTGGATCAGGTGCTTCATCTCATCGGTTCCCATCAGGAGTTCATGAATCCCTATACGACCCCGATACCCGGTATTGCTGCATTCCTGACAACCTACACCTTTGTTGAGCATCAGCTTGTCCGTATAGGGGATGTTAAGCTGTTTCGGGAACTCCTTCTCGCCATACTCCCGCACCAGTTCTTCATATTCCGGCTTAGAAGGATGGTAAGACTTCTTACAGTTCTTGCAGAGGGTGCGAACCAGCCGCTGGGCAAGGATGCACAGGATGGCATCGGCAAAATTGAAAGGATCCATACCCATGTCAAGGAGGCGCGTAATGCTCTCAGGGGCGCTGTTTGTATGCAGCGTCGAAAAGAGGAGATGTCCGGTCAATGAGGCCTCAACGCCGATGTGCGCTGTCTCCTCGTCGCGCATCTCCCCGACCATGATGACGTCCGGGTCTGCTCTCAAGAACGAACGCATGGCCTCAGCAAAATTAAAACCGATCTTGGCTTGGGTTTGAACCTGCCGCAGTCCCGCCTGCGTGATCTCCACCGGGTCTTCAGCGGTCCATATCTTGACGTCAGGTTTATTGATATAGGCAAGCGCGGAGTGCAGCGTTGTGGTCTTTCCGGACCCTGTCGGCCCGACCACCAAAATCATTCCGTAAGGCTTGGTAATGACGCTTATGAATCTTTCAAAACAATGTTCTGCAAATCCCATCTTATCAAGAGGTATGGGTTCACCTGCCTGCAAGATACGCAGCACCACATCTTCCATGCCGCCCGCTGTGGGCACCGTGGCCACGCGAAGCTCAATGTCCTTCCCGCCGTACTTCTTGAACTTTATCTTGCCGTCCTGCGGCTTACGGCGTTCAGCAATGTCCAGATCGGACATGATTTTGAGGCGGGAGACGAGGGCGCTACGATGATTGTACGGAACGGTCTGATAGAGCTGGCACGTGCCGTCAATCCTGAGCCGAACCTCGGTGTGTTTCTTTCCAGGGTAAGGTTCAATATGAATATCCGAGGCATCTCGCTCGTAGGCATCCAGGATAATCTTATTGACCATTTGAACAATAGCGCTGTCCTCTTCGGTTACACCCCTTTCTGCGTCCTCAATTTCAGCCTCCTCCTCCTCCAGCTGCCCGATAATATGTACTTTTCGATATCCTCCTTAAGTGATACATGGAAGACCAGTTCCTTCCCCGGGAAAAGGGCCTTGATCATGTCCGCTTTCTGAAGATGGTATGGGTTGTCGATGGCAATGATGACCTGTCTGCCTTCCTTATCCTGTCCAAGGGGAACCCAGCAATTCTTCCGCATAAACGGCACCTTGAGTCCGGCCAAAAGATCACCCGGAATTGGCACCCGTTCGTTGAACTCAACAAATGGTGCTTTATAGTAGTGGCTCAGAGCCTGCCCAATATCCTTCCTAGTAACCTTAAAGGCTTTCTGAAGGAGGTCTTCAATCTCCTGCCTTGTTTTGCGCGCCTCGAGTATCGCCTTCTCTAGTTCCTTTTGCGTAATGAGCCCGTTTTCTATGAGATAATCAAACTTGCCCGGACGGGCCTTTGCCATCCTCTTCTGATTGAACAGTGCAATCCCAAGGGTCTGGGCCAGTTCCTGGACGGCTTCTTCCTCTCGCTCGGTAAACCCCGTGCCATCCTTGCGATTGATAAGCTGAATCGCCCCCATGAGATACTTCTGGAAATTCACGGGCGCGACCAGCACCTGTCGCGTCCTGAACCCGGTCTTTTCATCCCAAGTCCTGTCAAACTTCAGCTTCGGATCAATACCCCCCAACTCGTCTTCATTGTACACATTATTGATGTTGAGCAACCGTCCTTTATACGCTGCATAGCCTGCAAGGCTGTTGGTGGAAATCGGAACGCGTATCTCGGTGATCTCATCGCCGGACTTGACCCTGGACACGAGGTCCTTCTTGATCCCGTCCACCACGTATATCGTCAGCCGCTCAGCGTCGAACAACTTGGTGATATCACCCTGCAAATCAATCAGGATTTCATCAATGTTGCTTGCGGCGTGTACGCGGTTCGTAATTTCGAGGAGCCTTTCTTGATAGCCGAAGTCGTCTTCACAAACCGCACCCTTGGCCACGCCGTTCTTAGCCGTCTCGTCTTTTGCCAAGTCTACTACGACCATGATCGATCAAATCTCCATGTGAAAAGAGTTTTGTTCCAGACGAATGTCTCTACTACCCGTCTCCTGGCGGTTCTCGATCTTTGGGAGAATACAACCTGTAAAGTCTCTGGGCCCCGGCAACGATCAAAAAAACGGCAATGAAGTATCGAGAAAAGTTCAAGAAACCGGAGTCCGGCCATGAAAGAGACTCCCCTCTATCACCCCTGTACCGCCGGAACAAGAGCAATATCAATGCCCTAATCAGATCCCGTCCTTTATGCAGAAGGGTTTGATTTGTATTAAACTCCGTTAATTAGTGTATAATACCTCATTGATAATGTCAATTTTATTACCTTGGCAGCCCCTTGTGGCCGTTGACTGTTCACCTGCCGCTCCTGTTAGCTCTGCATACCAAACCCCCGGATGTGTCCAGGAAAAGGCCTTCATCTTACTTCATCTCCTGGACCTTCAGAACAAGCTGATCCACCGCAACGACTTGAATCTTGGCCCCGGCCTCGATCGGTTCAGGCGCTTCGGCGTTCCAAAGTTCCCCGTGAACAAAAACCTTGCCGTCAGGGGCAAGCCGTTCCTTGACCACACCAACCTCCCCGATCAATCCCTTGTCGCCAGTTCTCGGCTTGGATATCTGTGAGCGAAAGACAAGGCCCGCATCCACCACAAAAAAACCAGACACCATGATGACCGTTGGAATCAGCACACTCCAGGAGAGGCGCATTTCAGGTCCAGTCCCCTCGAACAGCATCAACGATCCCAAAAAGAGCGAGATGACGCCGCCCATGCTCAGAAGACCGTAGCTGGTCACCTTCATCTCAAGAATGAACAGGATCAAGGCAACGGCGATCAACAAGATCCCGGCATAGTTGACGGGCAGTGTTTGAAAGGCAAAGAAAGCCAGAAT
>JAFDFO010000062.1 GCA_019309815.1 Deltaproteobacteria bacterium | reverse complement strand
CAAGGCCTTGGGATCAGCTGTTTCGACCGGAAATGTCTCTCCCAGGCCGGCGACAAGCTTTCGAGGCGAAAACGGCGATACGTCAACCACAAGATTGAACTTCAGGAGTGTGGCCGGGTCTACGACCTCACCCTTCAAACTCATTTCAAGCTGCTTCAATGCTTCAATGGCCAGGTTTATAGGGATGGTCCCCTTGCCCGGGTCCTTTCCCACAGGCCCGACTTCTCCCTTAACCGACAGGGGCTTTCCATCCAGTAAAGCAGACAAGGCAAGGCCAACTGGGCGATCAAAAGAGAGGTCCTGCAGCGTCAGGTTCATCTCTGACATCCCCTTGCGCTGCCCGTTTACATGATCGATCCAGAGCAAAGAGCCGTTCGTGATGGCAAATTCTTCTACGGCAAGGCTTTTGATAGGCAGTCCGGTATCTGGTTCCTGATCAGGGGTCCCTTTTTCTTCCTCAGGATGCCCCGGAGAGGCTTCTTCTGAAGGCTTGCCGATACCTTCCCAGTTCCCACGACCGTCTTTGCCCATTTCAAGTACAATTCGAGGCTCATCCAATACAAAGCGCTTCACCTGGACCTCCCTGGACAGGAGGGGCAGGAGCTTTACCCTTACCTCAAAAGATTTCACACTGACCATGTCCTTTTCCGCAGAGCCGGGCGGATTCCCGAGATGAAGGTCGGACAAAGAAAAGCCAGCCCACGGAAACAGGGACAGACCGAGATCCCCACCCATCGTGAAAGGCCTCCCAGTTGCCTTTGAGACCTCTTTTTCGATAAGGGGCTTGTACTGCTCAACATCAACAAAAAGTGGAATGATCAATAAGGCGGACACAATGAGCACAATGATACCAACCCCTATGATCAATCCCCATTTGATTACCTTATTCATAGGACATCTCCCAAAAATGAACCGGATTCTAAAGTATACACTTCCCGCGTCTCCGCGGCCTCAAGGAATATGGAACACCAAATGCTTCCAGACTTGCCCAAACAGCTGGGTATGATTGCCCAAAAACCAAAGAAAAAACCCCCGGAAGGGATATACCCCCAAGGGTGTTTCAGGCAACAATTACGCGATTTCCTTTTTCACGGATCATCCGGTCTTTGGACTACGTTCAGGAAGTCAGTCTAAATGCCAACATAGATTTAAGTCACACAAATTACACGATGTATCGTGCCTGTCAACCTAATTTACCTGTGTACATGGCGTCAATCAGGTGAACACTGTATTTCAAGGGAAAAAAGACTGTATTTTTGGGTGAGATGACTTAGTGTCGTGTCCTGGGAATATTTTACAAAAGTCAGACCAAACATTATTCATCAAACTAAGAAATCCCAAATCCCAATATTCAATGACCGAAACAGAATTAAGGGCGGTAGTGCCCGAGGAAACAAGTTTGCGGCTAGCGCCTTGAGAACATCAGCGGCCTTCGCCTTGAAAACAGTAGGGATTTGGAATTTTGGTCATTGCTATTTGTTTGCGGCTCACGCCTTGAGAACAGTAGTTATTTGGAATTTGAGATTTGGTGCTTTCAATTATTGGATCCTCTGCGATCATGAAACTTATGTAAGTTATTCATGGGACAAAACACTAGAACCTATCTCTTTTCGATGAAAGCTCGCAGAAGGTAGACACATTTTCATTCGGCATTTCTTCATGATAGGGGGATATGATGGAATCAGGAACGACTTCCAAGTGCGCATTCCATCATTGGGAAGGGGGGCTGTCTGTCGTAGCGGTTCCTCTCAACTCTCTTATGACACCAATGAGCTTGTTGATTCTGTCCGCAAGGTTCTTAAGCTCCTGTTCATCTTTTTTCCTTAATCGAATCAATTCGACATCCTCTCCTCGAACCACCTCATCGATCGTCCGCTCTATGCGATGGAGAGGCCCGGCTATTCGATGGGAAATAACAATGCCAAAACCGATAATCACACCAATTGCAGGAATCAGGAACAGAATGGTTCTGATGAGAATCTGATGCTTTACAAGACCAATGAGGCCTTCAGGCACAAACGCTTCAGTAACCGGCCATATCGTCACATATGCCAGGAATCCTATGAACAAAGAAAACAACACAGTGACAACGAGAAACCTTGCCGTGAATTCGAGTTGCATCTTTTTGTTTATCAGGTAGTGAACTCTTTTCTTTTTCATCTATCGATCCACCTATCTGTGTCTGCTATCACTGTTCAGACACATGCCCGCTTTCATCCACCTGATACACGCCTTGTACTCCCGGATGGGTAGCGATAATGCTCAGAGATTCCGCACTTCCGTCAACAACCGCAAGATTGGCATCTTTACTCTGCCTGTACCCATAGGCGGTGATAATATCCATGGTGACCGAACCACTCGGATTGTCCGCGTAGTACTGAATTGATGATTTGTATGCGGATGCAAGATCCGACTTCAATGTGGCTATTAAAGCCTTCTCTCTGTAACCCAACAGATACATGATCGCCATCGTGGCAAGTATGCCCAGGATCAGGACGACGACTAAGAGCTCCAGTACAGTGAAGCCTTTTCTGCTCCAGCCGTGAAGACGGGGCATATGAAGAGATGCAGATCTGAACATTATATGGTGAGTATAGTCCGCTGTTGGAGTCATTGACAAAGCATTTAGCTTATTCCTATAGGAGAATAGGCTTTTATGTCAAGGAAAAACCCCTTGAGCCCAACCGCCCCTTTCCATGATATAGCTCTCCCTTATTCATAAACATCCCCCTGCAGTACTTCTTTTGTGGAGGCGACTGTGATACGTTTTGACTACCATGCCGAAAAAGTGGGACGTCATCGTCATTGGGGCCGGGGTTGGCGGGCTTACCGCTGCCGCCACACTGGTAAAAACCGGCTTGCAGGTCTTGGTCCTTGAGAAGAGCTTGCATCCCGGCGGCACGGCCTACACGTACTCCCGGACCGGCTTCACTTTCCCCATGGGGCCCCTTGGCTTCAGCACGCCGGGTCTTGTCAGGGACACATTGGCGGACTTAGGTCAGGACCACGACCTCCACTTTCATCGCGTCCACTACAAAGTCCTCGCTTTTGGGGTATCCGTCGTGCTCTCTTTGCCCTTTGACCAGGTGAAGGCCGAGATGACACAATGCTTCCCGGCAGACTCCAAAGGCCTGAAGCAGTTTTTCCACGACATGGACAAGATCCTGTCCGCCATGGGCTCCGATAAGGAAACCCATCGCTCCTTCCTGGAAGAAGCTGGTGAAAAATCGGCCAACGAATATCTGCGTGGCTTGATCACGGACCAGCGACTTCGCAGGATTCTTGGGAGTCTCGGCACCCGCGATGCATACACCAGCCTTCCGCTCCTGGCCGCGCAGTGGAACCTCATGTGTAACCAAGGAATATGGTACCCCAAGGGAGGGATGCGATCTTTTTGCCAAAGATTGGCCAGAGCGGTCACCAGCAACAGCACGGGCAACCCGGGGCGGGGCGAAATCAGACTTGGCGCAGGGGTTAAAGAAATCAGGGTCCTGGATGGAAGGGCTTCCGGGGTGACTCTTGGAGACGGAACGGGGATTGATGCCCGTGGTGTCATTTCTAATGCCGACTATAAGACGACTTTCATGAAGTTGGTCAAGGCGGAAGGTACCCCGGATTCGTGGTATCGTGCTATAGCGAATGCCAAACAGAGCGGCTCCATCTTTCAGGTTTGCCTGGGTGTGGAGGCAACCGGGGTTGACCTCTCGGCCTTTTCTGATGCAAGCCGACTCATCTACAGGCGCCACACGAGTGGTGTTGCCCAACGAGAGGACGTACCGGATTGGCAGAGTGCAGAAGTGAACCCTGAAGCAATTGCTGGCCAAGACATGGAAGTGAGCCTGTGGAGCCACGCAGACCCTGGCCTCGCGCCAGAGGGCGGTGTCGTAATCGTGATTCGTGCAGAAGCTGATCACGCACATTTTTCGCGCTACCGGCCTGCAGAGGGTCAAAGAAACGGTGCCTACCAGGACTATAAGATGCGACTTGGTAGAGCACTTATTCAAGAGACGGCCAGTCTTTTGCCCGGTTTGGAGGGTGCCGTGGTGGTGATGGACGTGGCCACACCGCTGACGTTTGAAGAGCGAGGCGGAAGAAGTCAAGGAGCTGTTGCGGGGTGGTCGTGGGACTACAAAGACAACCCCAGCCATGAGCCACTGGAGTTGGTGCAGACACCAATTCATGGGCTGTACATGGCCGGGTACCAGGCATATTCAGCTCTTTTTATGGGAGGCCTTCCTATGGCAATGGCCAGCGGGCGGGCGGCTGCAGAGGCTTTTTTGCAGGGCACTGGCCCTGTGCACGAAGTCAGGATTCCGGGGGCTGTTGGGCCCGATATCTCTGTCAACTAGATGAACAGGTTCGCGAACCCCTGTCAAACGCGTCCCATTTTGAAGAAACGTCTCAGTTGCCTAATTATTGACAATAGCACCTGAAACTGTTAATATTATTACTTTTAGATGGACTGACTCAGTTTTTTTCAAACAAGGTGATAGCCCTTTCTTCTCTTCACCTAATGTGCAAACTCACAATGTGAGAAGACTGACTGAGTCATGTATGTGACGGGAGGCTCCAAATGGACGTCGAAAGCCGGGTCAAGGCACTGATGAACGAGGCAGAAATCTATCAAACTCAGGGGTTGTTGGATGAGGCAAAGGAAAAATACGATGATGCCACCACATTGATCCGTGTGAGCGATGAACTTGAGGACAGAGAGACTTGGCTTAGCACTGTATCAGAAAAAATCACCACCCTGGGTGGTGATTTTGCCAAGCTGAAGCAAGCGGCACGACAGCCCGAGTTATCACCAAAGGTCCAGGATCTCATCAAGGACTTGTTCTCTTCTCCAGCAGAGCAGGACCAGGACACTGCAAAACTTGAAGGAGCCATAGCACTAGCCAAGTTTGGGCAGCTTGAAAGGGCTCTGGCTGACTTCAAGGAACTAATAAAGAAAGACAGCCTCCGCGTTGCTGCTGCAAAGAATATCCTCAGGGTCCACATTGTGAACGAGGCATTTGATGAGGCTGTGGCTCAATATGATGACTGGCTCTCAAGTGATATCGTCTTTACTTCCCAACAATTTGAAAGCATACGCATCTTTCTTCAGAGCATTCTTGACCGAAAAAGGGTTGATAAAAGACTCCAGACGGTCATAACACCAACAGATGCAGCTGCAGTCGTAAAACAAGTAGATGCTGAGCCGGATGAAGGCCATGAAGAAGAAGATTTTCTCGACATCACCTTCCTGGGACTAACAATATACAAGGGGCCTCTCGAAGGAAGGGTGATGGAGTTTGATGTCAACTTCCAAAGAGGGAACATTGTCAGCATTATTGTCTCAGGCAGGGATAAGGAGTTGGTCGACACCTTGGAAGTTGGAGACAAGTTTCCCGACCTTGAGTGTTCGTCAGTGTTTGCCGTGTTTATGGCTTCCGGTGTCATCGCAGAAAAAATGCGGATTGACTCGGGGTCGAAGCGGGGAGATTTCAGGGTCGACATAAGAATCGCAAGCGCGTAGTCACAGATCTCTTCATGAACAGGATTGGTTTTGTCTCAGAATCAACTAGAGCCTATCTCAAAAACAATCTAAGGGCCCATTGGTCCCGCCTGTGGCGGGATTGCGAAGCGGTTCAAAGTCTTTAAGCTCCTCCCGCTTTCAGCGGGACTCCGCGTTTTCACTTGTCCCGCCGAAGTCTTGACGAAGGCGGACCGTTCCGCGCCCCCGACGACAAGTTCGGGATTTTCAACTTGCCCTGCACCCTAACCTTATTCTTGAGATAGGTTATAGTGAGGGTTCTGCAACAAAGGGAAGACAAGCCCCCTGCAAATTAGCCTTTGGCATCAGTCAATGTTGTGTTATTGACAAATACTTCTTCGTTTTGGAGCTGCACTGAATGGCCATTCTGGATCTGAAAAAGCGGGAGATAGAGTGTAAAATCGTCTACTACGGACCCGGCCGAAGCGGGAAGACGACAAATCTTGAACATATTTACAAAGCGTTTCAGAAACATGTCCAGGGCGAGATGGTTTCCATCGACACTGAGGGTGATCGCACGCTGTTTTTCGACTTTCTTCCGTTCGGGATCGGCAAGATAAAGGGGTGTGATGTACGTGTGCAGTTGTACACAGTTCCTGGCCAGGTACAATACAGTTCTACCAGAAAACTGGTTTTGAGGGGTGTTGACGGGTTGGTTTTTGTTGCTGACTCACTTGAAGTCAGGCGTCAGAAGAACATGGTCTCCCTAAGGGATCTGCAGCAAAACCTGAAGGAATACGGCATGAATATTTTCAGGGTGCCTCTCGTGGTCCAGTTCAACAAGAGAGACCTTGGTGACCAAGGAATTCCTATAATGTCCATGGAGACATTAGAAACCGATCTGAATAAACAACTGAAGGTACCTACCTTTCCAGCCAGCGCACTAAAGGGTGATGGCGTGGGGACAACCTTAAACGAATGCTTGAAGTTAACCTTGCAATCTCTTCAAAGACAATTCAAATGGGCAGAGTAAGCATCGTCGATGAATCATAAGGTCGTTTTTTCAGGTAATCTTGACTTTCTGAGCCTGGGAGATTTGTTGCAGCTCCTTGGTTCTAATGGCAGTACCGGGATTCTGCGTATTAGAAGCAAATACATGAAAGACCCCGGCTTGATACATATCGCTGAGGGGAACCCGGCCAATGCTTCTACAGGACCATTGACCGGACTGGAAGCACTCAATTCGCTGTTTGGATGGATCGAGGGAGAGTTTGAGTTCAGCGAGGAGCCGATCACCGCAGAACAAGTCATCAAGAAGAGCCGGATGGAGATCCTTTTGGACGCCCTCAGGATGCTGGATGACGGTGTAATCGAAAAGATAGGGCCGGTCACTGCTGCAAGAAGTGCTATTCAGGGGAACAAGGACGCACGGATCCCTTTTGTCAAGGGCCCGCTTGTTGATTATACGTACGTGGTTGCCGAAGAAGCATTCTCTGATGGTGACAAGATTACCGAGCAAGGAAAACATGGAGATTGGATCTGGGTTGTCTTGGAAGGGGCGATTGAAGTTGTCAAAGAAACCCACCAAGGCCCTTTTTCAATACTGAAGCTTGGCAGTGGGGCATTTGTCGGAAGTGTTGCAACCTTCTTAATGGGTGGTAGCGCCCGCAGTGCCACAGTGTATGCGGTCGGCGACGTGCAGGTGGGCGTGCTGAATTCACAGCGCCTTTCCACAGACTATGCCACGGCATCCGACGAATTCAGAGGATTTGTCGTGAGCCTTGATAAGAGACTCAGACAAGTGACCGAAAGGGCCGTTGCAGCCCATTTCAATTTGAAGCAGAACGGCGTAGCAGAGGTCATCGAAGGTAGAACACCGGTGTTTAAACAGGGGGTCAATGACGACAGGGTACTAAGAATTGTACAGGGGGAAGCCTCCATTGTTCGAAAGACAGATCATGGTTCTGTCCTCTTGGCTAATCTCGATAAAAGGGATATCATCGGCAACATTCCATTCCTCAATATCGGCCACGAACCCCATTCCGCCTCAGTGCTTGCTAGCGAGGACTTCGAGGTGGCGGAGATCTCTGCAGATGACCTGCAGGAAGAACATGCCCACCTTTCCCCCACCCTGAGAAACATTATTGAACATGTTGCAATCTGCGTATCCGTAACAACCAGTGTCGTATGTGAACTTGAGAAGGAAACGAGCGCCGAGCCATCTAAGAACGCTTGAGTACGACTTAAACGTTTTGAGTGATGACGATGACAGAGGTTAATCAGAGAAAACATCATAGATTCAGATCTCTCAATCTTCTTTCGTATGTCTGCATCGACGAAAGCCAGAATGTGGTAAGGCAAGGAATGGGAAGGACTCTGGATGTCAGTGAGGGTGGAATTCTGCTAGAAACGCACGCTCCGATTCCCCTGCAACACACCATATCCTTGACAATCGGTTTGGAAGACGATGTTACGGAAATTGATGGGAGAGCTGTTTATTCCAGGCCAGGCGGGCCCGGGAAGTATGAATCCGGGATTGCCTTTTACGGAAAGAATGAGGCAGGACTCCGAATCCTAAGAAAATACATCGAGGCATTCGTCGAATCAAAGACAGAGACAGATGAAACGATAGAATAACGTCTGGTGTTATAACGCCTTTTTTCTATCAGACAGTGGCGCAGAAACTAGCTGTAACTGAGATGTGCTTTTGATCCCTTCTGGTTCCCCAGAAGGGATTTCTTTTGGAGACCTTCTATTTCGCCGCTAACGCTGCAAGCGCCCTCTCCACAGCAACCCGTCTTCTCTCGACCAACTCCTGTTGATAGTCTGCCGAGGCGTAAGTACTGGCTTTCTTGAGATGTTCCTCAGCCGCCTGGAGATCGGCCATCGTCCCCCTGGCAAGTACCACATCAGTTCTGTGCAAAAGCACGAGGAAACTGAGGCCGTTCATACGGGTCTGGACCTTCGAGCGTGACTCCGGTGTGGGAGCATAGGCTGCTGCCTGATGCAAATAGGCATTTACTTTGCGAAAATCAGGCCACCCCGGCTCGTTCAGCAAGGCATCAGCCTTACCCAGGAAGTGGTTGTACACCATCCCGTAGGCCTCTTCCTTCGAGTACACGTCATGGACAGGGTTGGGCATTTTCATTCCGTCGAGACTCGTGACCAACTCTGACCCGACAGGGGCAAATTTGCCTTGCCACACTTGAACGGCACCGTGGGCCTCTTTCACGTAGAACTTGTCACTGTTGGAAAAACTCGCCCCTATGACTAAAGTAATCAACATTGCCAGCCCGGACAGACCTATGATCATGGCCCTGGCTACCGGACTCGCTCCCCCACCCGAAACCGACGGCGGAGGCATTGGGGGGGGCATGGGTCTTTCGATCTCTTCGGCAATAGGCTTGGGGACCTCTTTGACACGAGGTTCCGCCTCCAGATCAAAGGCTTTTAGGAGCAATGCCTTGATACGTTTCGTCTCTTTGGCACTCTGTCCTGTCACAAACGGCGGGGAATCAGGCATCTCCAAAGCCGCGGTCTCGGGCGTATAAAGACTCTTGGCCGCCATCGCACTGGTATCGAACTTCTTAAGAAGAAGATTCTTGATCGAAACCTTTTGCTTCTTCGGCGCAGCCGCCTTCTTTCCCTTGGCCTTGGGCTTTGCTTTGGCCTTTGGCTTTGCCGCCGTCTTTTTGGCTGGAATCGCTTTCTTCTTTACGGCCGGCGCGGCCGCTGCTTTCAGATCAAATGCCTTGAGGAGTAATGCCTTCATGCGCTTCGTCTCTTTGGCACTCTGTCCTGTCACAAACGGCGGGGAATCGGATATTTCTAACGCAGCTTTCTTATAGGTAATCTTGGCTTCCCGCACACTCGTATCGAATTTCTTGAGAAGGAGGTCTTTGATCGAAACCTTTTGCTTCTTCGGCACAGCCGGCTTCTTTGTCTTGGCCTTGAGCTTAGCTTTCCCCTTTGCCATCGTCTTCTTCGCCGGTGCCGCCTTCTTCTTCACGGCTCCAGATGTTCCAGCAGGTTTCTTGGGAGCTGCTTTCTTCTTAGCCGTAGATTTCTTTTTCCCGGTTGATTTCGGCCCGCTCTTCTTAACCATGAAATCCCCCTTTGACGATTTGTCTGTTCACAGATGGACGACAGATGGCTACCTATTCATGAGCTGTCCTTATACGATTGTGGTCGGCTTGTAAAGGCGTTTATGAAGCGGCATCCCCCTGGTTTTCTCCCTTGCTTTCCTCCAGGAGCATCTCTGCCACTTTGATGTCGTATGCCTGGCGTGGATCGAAGCCACCCCCCTTATACATGGCTATGGCTTGCCGGATGGCATCATACGGCACCCAGCCATGTTCCTCCCAGACCTCGGGATCGTCCGCATTCCATAGTCTAAACCAGATAGTACCCTCAGCTTCACGCACATACACGTGAACCCGTCTGTTTTGGGGGAAAGGATAGTAGTACAGTCCCTTGTCGTCTTTCATCTTTTTCCTCGCTTTTGAGTCGATTCAAGGTGCTTTGAGTGTGTCGATTCCATTCTTCTTTATCAGAATTCGGAATATGGACAAAATGGGAGCGTGTGTCAAGACCTTGAGAAATGAAGGCCGACAATAAGGAAGGATATGAAGA
>JAFDFO010000238.1 GCA_019309815.1 Deltaproteobacteria bacterium | reverse complement strand
ATGTGCATCTTCATGACCGGGACGGATACGACAATATCGTATTCGCACGCTTCCGGGCAGACCTTAAGAGAATCGATCGCAACACCGTCAGGGACCGGCACCTCCAGGAAGCGACGGGCATCCATATCTATCATGAGGCAATCACGCTCACGCGCGATCGATGCGATCCCAGCCGCGTCAAAGGCTTCATCCACCTTAACGCCCAATATGGGACTTTCGCCGACAGCTACTTCTGCTCCGGCTTCCCTGAACACATCGATAGCAGCGGCCACGACCTGCGGGTGGGTGGTTATGCCTGATCCCGGAGGCGCAACCCGTCCGACATTGGGCTTCAGGAGCACACGTTTTCCTCTGGCCCGGGAAAGGTCCAACTGTCCGAGTGCCGCACGTGTGTTGTCATACGGACCGTTTCCCCCGGCAACATGAACGGACGGGCGTCCGGGAGAGTGCAGGAACGGGTTTTGAGTTAGACTGTTCGATATCATTTCTTCGACCTTACTATGAATCTGTAAACGAAATGGGAAGCTGTGTCAATTTCTTCAAGCAGGTTTTGTCTCGATGGCTAGCTATGCGGTCGTGGAGGATACGCGGGCTAATTCGTTATAAAGGAAATGAAAGGATGGTGGCGGTGCAGGGACTTGAACCCCGGACACTGCGGATATGAGCCGCATGCTCTAACCAGCTGAGCTACACCGCCACTTAGGATTCTCGGATACCACCTTGGTTTTTATTAGTCAACGGCTTTTCATGCAGGGCCAAACCGGACGACAGCCAATCTTTAGTTGATTTTTGGTCTGCTTGGTTTATAATAAAAAATTCTATTAAATAATAAGCTTATCACTGTCTATCTTTCAACGCTGAACGGACGATTGACATGACGCCCCTAAAGATTGATCTTCATATCCACACCAAAGAGGATAGCGAAGACGAAATTCCATATTCCGCCCGTGAACTGATTGATGAAGCCGTCTCAAGAGGCTTTGATGCCCTGGCCATCACCAACCATGACACGCTGACATTCAGTCCTGAGCTTGGGTCGTATGCGGATGAGCGTAACCTTGTATTGATTCCCGGGGTTGAGGCCTGCATACATGGTAAGCATGTCCTGCTTCTCAATATGCCCTTTGAAGATGACTACTACACAAGCTTTGAGGATGTGTTGAAACAAAAGACTTCCAACAGTCTGGTCATTGCACCTCATCCTTACTTTCCGGGCCCAACCAGCTTGAATGGGACGCTTGAAGCCATGCCCCACCTGTTTGATGCAGTAGAATATTCCTGTTTCCACACCCCGAGAATAGATTTTAACAGACAGGCAGTGCGATTTGCACAGAAGCACCGACTGCCAGTTGTTGGGAATTCGGATGCTCATGTGCTCGATCAACTCGGACTGGCCTATTCACTGGTTGAGGCCGAAAAGACACCCGATGCTATTATTCAGGCGATCAAAGCCGGGCGGGTCAGGCCCGTTTCCCCGACTCTCCCGGTGGACCGCCTCGTTGAAATCTTCTTCCGGGTAGTTGCGACCAAGCGTTTATCGTTCACATCTATTGCTGATTTCACCTTGGTCGGCACCGCATTTGCCAAGCGGTTATTATTAAGGCGGCAGTAATGCGTTATTATCCCGTAAACCTGGACGTGCGAAACAGGGAATGCCTTGTTGTAGGCGGCGGTGGTGTGGGAGAACGCAAGGTCAGGACGCTTCTTGAGTGCGAGGCGATTGTTACGGTGGTCACGTTGCTTGCCACAGAGTCCCTTCGGGCCCTGGCTTCGGGGAGCAGTATCAAGCTTGAGAAAAAGGAGTATGAACCCTCTGACATGGAGGGGAAATTCCTCGTGATTGGAGCGACTGATAACGAAGCGGTCAATGAAGAGGTTAGGAAGAGGTTAGCAAGGATGCTGCCGAGCGGGGGCTTCTTTGTAATATTGCGGATCGCCCTGCGGCCTGCAATTTTGTCCTGCCGGCCATTGTCCGCCAGGGTGACCTGTTGATTGCCATTTCCACTTCTAACAAGAGTCCGGCTGTGGCCAGGAGGATACGTGAGACGCTGGAGAAGCAGTTCGGGCCCGAATATACCGTACTGTTGACCCTTATGGGTGCGATCCGTCAAAAACTCCTGGCTCAGGGGAAGAGTCCGGAGGCCCACAAGAAAATGTTTGAGCGTTTGCTTGATGAGGGATTGCTCGAAAAAGTCCGTGAGAACCGCATCCAGGAAATAGATGGGATGCTGAAAGGGGTCCTGGGGGAAGGATACACGTCGAAAGAGCTGATGAGTGTCTGAACACCGGATTCGAAACCCTTGTTTTTCAGGCAGGGGTTTCGGCCTCATCAGGTGTGAGGTTTTACTCGGCACAAGCCACTGATTTCTGAGGGGACTTTCCATGAACGTTCTGTTTGCGTTGACAATGGTGTGTTACGTCGCCAGCTCGGTGGGCTATCAGGGTTATGTCCTGTTCCAGAAGCGGCCAATATACCGGGTTGCAAGCATCCTCCTTTGGGTGGGGTTCCTGTGTCACACAGGGGTCGTGGCTCTTCAGGTGTTTAAGACCGGACACCTGCCGGTTTACAATCTCCACGAGACGCTTTCGACATTTGGATGGGCTACTGTTGGTGTCTTTCTCTTGCTGCAAATCAAAGTTCATCTCATGGTCTTGGGAGCCCTCGTGGCTCCCGTGGCTACCGCGGCCGTAATTATTGCTTCCATCCTGCCCAAGCCGCCGGTTGCACTGGACCCGCTTCTTAAGAGTCTGTGGCGGACTGTTCATCTTGGGACCATCACTGTGGGGCTCGCTGCCTTTGCCATAGCCTTTCTGGAGAAGAAGCGAGGCTTCTTCTTCCGTCGGCTCCCCTCCCTGAAATTGCTTGACTCCATGGGATACTCCTGCCTGATTGCGGGTTTTCCCATGCTGACTTTTGGGATCATTACGGGCGTTATTTATGCCCAGGTTGTCCATGGCCGATTCTGGAGCTGGGACCATAAGGAGATACTCGGAGCCATCACGTGGCTCGTCTACGCAGTATTGCTCCATGAACGCCTGACCGTGGGATGGCGAGGGAGGCGGGCTGCCATCACGACGATTGTCGGTTTTGTAATACTTGTTATTACGTTTTCCTTGCGTTTTCTGGGGTAGAGTTCTTTACCCCTAAGTTAAAGACATGGTCGAAAAGAAAGAAATCGTTGTCATTGGCCTGAATCACGAAACCGCACCCGTGGAAGTGCGTGAGTGCCTTGCCTTTGCCGCGGAAGACAACGCGCAGGTCCTGGAAAGCATGCGCCAGGAACCCTACGTGGACGAGGTTGTACTCTTCTCCACGTGCAATCGCGTGGAGTTTCTGTTGGCGACACAGGATGTATCCAAGGCGGCTGAGGCGATCAAGGATTTCCTGGCTGAATTTAAGAAGACCCCCAGGGATACGTTCGAACACGCCCTTTATGTGTATGAAGGGGATGAAGCGATTCGCCACATCTTTCGGGTAGCATCAAGCCTTGACTCCATGGTCGTGGGGGAGCCACAGATACTCGGACAGATTAAAGAGTCCTACTACGAGGCTACAAATCACAGGACGTGCGGCGTGGTTTTGAATCGGCTCATGCATCGGTCGTTTTCAGTGGCCAAGCGTGTGAGGACTGAGACCGGCATTGGTGACCATGCGGTTTCCATCAGCTATGCTGCTGTGGAACTAGGCCGCAAGATCTTTGGTGAACTGGAAGGCAAGGCTGTGTTGCTCATTGGCGCTGGCGAGATGGCGGAACAGGCAGTGGAGCACCTTGTGACGAATCGGGCGGAGCCCATATTCGTGGCCAACCGGACCTTTGAGCGAGGTCTCGAGATTGCCGAGAGGTTCAAAGGAACAGCTATTCGGTTCGAAGAGGTTCGCGACCACCTCAAACAGGTCGACATCGTCATCAGCTCCACCGGAGCGCCCAGCTACATTCTGGTGCGTGACGACTTCAAAGGCGTGATGCGCGCAAGAAAGAATCGACCTCTCTTTTTCATTGACATTGCCGTTCCCCGAGACATAGACCCCGATATAAACCGGATCACAAACGTGTATGTCTACGACATTGATGACCTCAAGGATGCGATTCAGGAGAACGTCGAAGAGCGCCAACAGGAGGCTCGCAGGGGGGAGCGAATTGTGGACGGCGCCGTGGTCCAGTTCAGACGTTGGTTCCAATCCCTTGATGTGGTGCCGACCGTTGTCCAACTCAGAGAGAAGATGGAGGAGATCCGGCAGGCAGAACTCAAGAAGACGTTTGCTTCCCTGACGTCTGCCTCCAAAGAGGACCAGGCTGCCATTGATCGGCTGACCGCAGCTCTCGTCAATAAAATGCTGCACGACCCCACGGTTTTCTTGAAGGATAGCGGGCACAGGGACAAAAAGTCTCTCTATATAGACGTTGCCCGAAAGCTGTTCAAACTTGACGAACCAAACAACCGCGAATCATAAATCGACGCAACCAATGACCAGTGACCAACAAGGAGGCCGATATTGAAGAAGAAAGTCGCTTTTCTCTTTCCCGGACAGGGGTCCCAGGTGGTTGGAATGGGACAGGACCTATATCAGGAGTATGATTTCGTGCGTGAGATCTTTGACATGGTTGATGAGGTGACAAAGACCCGCATCTCCAAGCTGTGTTTCAACGGCCCCATGGAAGAACTTACCCTGACCGTGAATCTGCAGCCCGCAATGACAGCGGTGAATCTGGCCTGTCTTGCGGCGCTGGAAAAGGAAGGTATTCAACCCTATATGACTGCCGGTCACAGCCTGGGTGAATACAGCGCCTTACGGGCTGCCGGCGTAGTCAACCCGGAAGATACTTGCAAGCTGGTGTTCAGACGGGGCCATCTCATGCATCGGGAAGCTACCAAACATGAAGGGGCCATGCAGGCCATAGTTGGTCTCGGGATTGACGAAGTCAGAGAAATTGTCGAGGCCGCCCAGGAAAAGGGTGTTATCGCCGTGGCAAACCACAACACTGCCGAGCAGATTGTCATAACAGGGAGCCCGGATGCAGTGGAAGCCGCCGGTGAGGCGGCCAAGGCGAGAGGGGTCAAGGCGATTCCCCTGAAAGTCAGCGGAGCCTGGCACAGCGAGTTGATCCGTGGGGCCGAAGAGGAGTTCACGGCGTTCCTGGAAGAGATCCCCTTCAACGAGCCACAGCGCCCGGTATTGTTTAATGTGACTGCTGCACCTGAATCAGACTCGGACAAGATCAAGGAACTCATGGCAAGACAGTTGTGCAGCCCTGTACGCTGGTACGACTCGATGTGCAAGATGCAGGAGGAGGGGATAGAGGTTTTCGCCGAAGTGGGTCCAAAGAGGGTCCTAACCGGCATGCTCCGCAAAATCATCCCCGATAACTATGAACACGAAAGCTACAACGTGGACAGCATGAAAGGACTTGAGACTTTTTTCAAGGCCGTAACCTGAACAGCCAAACAATGAGGAAGTGTCATGAGTAGTAATAAGTCAGCAGACACCTACAAGGATTTTCTGGACGACATCAGTCAGTTTTCCTCTGAAAAGGAGGAAAAGACGGTTGCGCCACCCGAAGAGGCTGAAGGGATTGAGAAGCCGGCGTCTGTGGGACAGCGGGTGCGGAAAGTCCGGGAAGAAAAGGGCCTGACTCTGGAAGATATTGCCCAGCGGACAGGCCTGGATCCTGAATATCTTGACCGGATAGAGACGGAACAGGTTTCGCCGCCGCTGGGAGCATTGATAAGGCTCGCAAAAGCACTGGATATGAAGCTGGGCCGGTTCATCTCCACGGGTGAGGTTAAGCCATTTACTGTCGTCCGAAAGGATGAGCGGCGCGCCATCTCAAGGTATACCTCTGCCCAGGAGGACCAATACGGCTACACATACGAGTCTCTAGCGCCGGACAAAAAGGATCGTCACATGGAACCCTTTGTGGTGACCCTGGTCCCTTCTAAAGCAAGAACCGATGTGTCCGCGCACGACGGCCAGGAATTCATCTACGTCTTGGAAGGGGCTATGGAGGTGACTCTGGAGGACCACACGGAGGTTCTTTATCCGGGTGACAGCATCTACCTGGATTCCAACGTTCCCCACCTGGTCACATGTCACGGTGATCAGCAAGCCGTAATTCTGGCTGTGCTCTATACAGAAGAATAACGCCCCATCACTCGAACAAACAGGCGTATGGCGTACCCGCCTTCGCCGAGGCTACGGCGCGCCACGTGGCACAAGGCATTATTCTTTTTCTCGCCTCTTGCCTCTCGCCTGTGGTGAGCCTGTCGAACCACCCCTTGCCTCTCAATCCCCTTTTTCCAGCAAGTCCTCTATCTCCTTGAAGTGTGTCACATGGAAGGCGGCTGAGAGCCGGGGGTTCTTGTAACCTACCAA
>JAFDFO010000061.1 GCA_019309815.1 Deltaproteobacteria bacterium | reverse complement strand
CCTTGGGACAGAATGGATAAGAAAAGCCGGCTTTTATTAGCCGGCTTCTTGTTTTTGAATTTGTCAGTTTACGTTATCAGCAGGTGCCAGGTCCACAGGTGCTGCAGGTCGATGGGTTGCAGGTTGGCTGAGTTGCCTCATCATTGATCTCAAGGATTTCTATTTCAAAGGTCAGGGTCTCCCCTGCCAGGGGGTGATTTAGATCGACAGTGATGTTTTCAGCGTCCGCGTGCTTCACTTTTGCGGGAAGCTGGCCACCCTCAGGATGGCTGAGGGCCAAAACCTGACCTACTTGTGGGTCAAACCCATCCGGGAGCTCGGAACGCGAAAAAGTCTGTTCCAGCTCTTCATTCCTCTTGCCGTAGCCTTCTTCAGGGGAAAGGGTAAAATTTTTCTTGTCGTTTTGTTCCATGTCCACGAGTGCGTCTTCAAATCCCTTGATGAGTTTGCCAGCCCCAACTTCGATTTCAATGGGGTGAGAATTCTTGTTGGTGTCGAATACATCACCATTTCCCAACGTACCCGTGTATTCGACCTTGACAAATTTTCCGTTTTCAACTTTTTTCATACAGTACTCCTCCCGAGTTTGGAATATGTTTCTGATTTGGACAACTTAATACGTAGTGCCACAAAGTCAACAAAAAGGGTTCTTCTCCAATTTAGTTGGAGAAGAGGGTTCGAGGAATCAAGGGGTCAAGGATTCAAGTGTCTGTTTTTCAACCATTTTGTCAATGCGTTAGGCATCCTTTCCCCTTAAATACCTGACCGTATCGATCTTGTTTTAAGAATTTTCCAGTTATCCTGTAAATGTCTAAACAGAGTTCGTATGACTTTCACCAGATTTTCAAATCTTTGTAATTCTTTAGCATTTCACTCGAACCCTTGAATCCTGGACCCCTTGACCCCTCTGGGATAACGCCTGTTCAATTGGAGATAACCCATCTATTTGGCCTTAAATAACTACAACTAATCGGGAGATGATCAGGATATTGTAGCTCGGTCCCGCAACCCAAAATCAAACATAGCTTTACACAATCGTCGATATTCGACGAAGAGGATTTCTCCACACAAAAAAAGAGGCTACCTTGAATGGCTAACCTCTTTTGTCTTTCCGGTGTGCCGTCTGCAACGGCTATTATGGCTGACTATTCTTTTTCTTTGTCCTCTTCGGCGTCTGAAGGCTCAACAACTTCGGCTTCGGCTTCCGGCTCTTCAGTCTTTGCTCCGGTTTCTTCTTCAGAAGGACCCTCTTCTTTCACCTGTTCTTCGGCCTTCTCCTCTGCCTCGGAGAGTGCCCCTTCTTCCGCCTCCGGCGCAGCCTCCACCTCTACCTTTTCTGCGACCTCAGCCTCCTTTGGCTCCTCTTTCTTCTCGGCCTTCACTTTCTTTTTCTTCTTAGGTTCAGCCTTATCTTCTGCCTTTTCCGCGGCTTCAGTCACATCAGGCTCTTCTTTCTCTTTGGCCTTGGCTTCGGCTTTCTTCTTCGCTTTGTCGACTGCTTTTTTGGCCGCCTTGGGCTTCTTCTTTTTCTTTTCTTTCTTTTCCTCCGCAGTAACAAGCTCTACCAGTGAAATTGGGGCTGCATCTCCCCGCCGTTTCCCCAACTTAACTATATAGGTATAGCCTCCCGCCCTGTCACCAAAACGCTTTGCCGCTTCTTCAAAGAGTTTGTGGACAACCGTCTTGTCTCTTATCACTGCTAACGCCTGTCGTCGTGCATGGAGGTCACCCCGCTTTGCCAGAGTGACCATCTGATCTGCCCACCGCCTCAACTCCTTGGCCTTGGCATCCGTTGTTTGAATCCGGCCGTGCTGGAACAGAGAAGTCACCATATTCCGGAACATAGCATTCCGATGGCTTGCCGTGCGATTCAGCTTCCTTCCCGCTTTTTGATGTCTCATATATCGCTGCTCTCGCTCTCTTTTGTCTCTTCCTCAGTTGGAACAAATCCCTCGAGTTTCATACCAAGGGTGAGTCCCATTTCGGACAGGACCTCCTTGATTTCATTCAGTGATTTTCGACCGAAGTTCTTCGTCTTAAGCATCTCTCCCTCGGTCCTCTGAACCAATTCTCCAATGTACCGGATGTTGGCATTCTTTAAGCAGTTGGCCGAACGAACCGAAAGCTCCAGCTCCTCAACGCTCCTATAGAGATTTTCATTGAGCGGTTTGTCCTCTACTTCCCGCCCTTCAGGTTCAGGCTCAGGCTCCAGTGCTTCATCAAAGTTAATAAACGTGTTCATTTGTTCTTTGAGTATCTTTGCCGCATACGCGACGGCATCTTCCGGCACAATACTACCGTCTGTCCACACCTCAAAGGTGAGTTTATCATAGTCGGTCCTTTGACCTACCCGCGCATTCCCGACCACGTAGTTGACTCGCTTAATCGGCGAAAACACTGCATCCATGGGTATCGTACCGATGGGATCGTCTTCCCCTTCGTTCTTGTCGGCCGACACATATCCTTTGCCTATTTTCGCCGTCATTACCATGTCCAGCTTTGCGCCCTTAGACAGGGTGGCAATATGAAGTTCCGGGTTCAATATCTCAACGCTGCCGTCAGTGACGATATCCCCAGCCTTAACCTCTCCTTCTCCAGAGGCTTCGACCCGTAGCGTCCTAGGTCCCGGATCAGACATGCGCAGCCTCACTTCTTTGAGATTCAACACAACCTCAGACACGTCCTCAAGCGCACCGGGTATGGCTGTAAACTCGTGCATGACGTTATCTATTTTTGTTGATACGATAGCAGCTCCGTGAAGTGAGGAAAGGAGGATCCTTCTGAGCGCATTGCCGATCGTTGTGCCAAAGCCCCTTTCCAGGGGCTGACAGACGAGCTTTGCATAGGAAGGGGTGCTCTCGCTAATCTCCGTACCTTTTGTCGGAACCATCTCTCGCCAATTCATGTACATGGGTTCATTTGATGACATGCTTTTTCTCCGAGTTTGCTTAGTATTGAAGCTCCCTGCAGTCCCACTATAGCGGGACAAGGAATCTCCGACTGTAAGGAATTATACCATTCTTAGATTCGCTCGCTGTTGCAGTTCAAATGTGAATCCGAGTTGCTCTCCCGTACTCTGTCTCAATTATTTAGAATAAAGTTCTACAATCAATTGCTCTTGAATCGGCATCGTCAATTCTTCCCGGGTAGGATAAGCCTTGACCGTCCCCTGGAACTGGTTCTTTGAAAGCTCAAGCCATGCCGGAACTCCCCGCCGTACTACGGCCTCCACGGCGTCCGCAATGACGGCCACTTTTTGGCTTTTCTCCCGCACTTCAACAACGTCACCGACCTTCACCAAATAAGACGGGATATTCATCTTTCGACCGTTTACCAGGAAGTGATTGTGCCGCACCAACTGCCTTCCCTGTGCCCTGGAATTGGCAAACCCCAAACGATAGGCTACGTTGTCCAAGCGCCGTTCCAGGAAGACCAAAAGATTGGTGCCTGTTATACCACGTGCACGTTCAGCTTTGCTGAAGGAACCGTGAAACTGGCCTTCCAGCAAGCCATACATACGCTTGACCTTCTGCTTCTCCCGAAGCTGGATGCCATAGTCGGAGAACTTTCGTCTGCGCTGTCCGTGCTGACCGGGTGGATATCCTCGACGGTCAAAGGCACATTTATCAGAATAACATCGATCTCCTTTAAGAAACATCTTCAGGTTTTCGCGTCGGCATAACCTGCATACCGAACTGACATATCGTCCCAAAATACTCCTCCTTTCACACCCTGCGCCGTTTGGGCGGCCGACAGCCGTTGTGCGGAATAGGCGTTACATCTTTTATCAAAACAACGTTAAAGCCTGTTGCTTGTAGGGCACGCAAAGCAGCCTCCCGGCCTGCGCCTGGGCCTTTCACATAGACCTCAACGTTTCTCATGCCATGCTCCATGGCCTTCTTGGCGGCATCCTCCGCTGCCAACTGAGCCGCAAAGGGGGTGCTTTTGCGCGAACCCTTAAAGCCCTGGGTCCCTGCGCTCGACCATGCCACAACATTACCCATAGGGTCAGTAATCGTCACCATCCGCGGTCCCTTCCGGGTTCTAGCGTTCGTGCTCGTTCGTTGCCCTCGAACAGGGAGTGATTTCCGGTGTCTGAGGCCTCGATAGCATCCCAATTCCATCAGTCGTTTGATGTCCATCGAGATTCCAGTGCGAAGCTCTCCCTCTACCTTGTGGTGACTGTCAATGATCTGTCGAATCGCTGTGACCTCGTCTTCTCTAAGGTGATCTGTCTTTGTATCGAAGTCCACACCCGCCTTCTGCAGTATCTTCCTCGATGCGCTGCGTCCGATCCCGTAGATGTAAGTTAGGCCTATCTCAACTCGCTTGTTTCTTGGTAAATCAACGCCTGCAATTCGTGCCAATCTCAATCCCTCCCGGTGTTGGGTTGTTAGTTATCTGTTATCGGTTATTCGTAAATCGCGACTCGTTACCGTATACGTGTAGTACCATTCCGCATTCCACATTCCCCATTCCGCATTCGAATCATCCTTGTCGCTGCTTATGCCTTTTGTTCTCACAGAGGACTCTTACAACCCCCTTGCGACGAATGATTTTACACTTATGACACATCTTTTTCACTGAAGCTCTTACTTTCATCTTCTCCTCGACGTCCGTTCTCCAGAGATCGCCTCCTGATTCGCTACATTCACTCCTTGGTCCGATAAATTATCCTGATTCATGCACCCCCGTCAGTGGTACTCAGGATAACAGGACCGTCTTCCGTAATAGCCACCGTGTGTTCGAAATGGGCCGACAAACTCCCATCCTGTGTCACGGTTGTCCACCCATCTTCTAACGTCTTCACCTCATATCCGCCGGCATTGACCATTGGTTCGATAGCGACGACCATACCCGGTTTCAAGCGAATCCCCACACCGGGTTGACCGTAGTTAGGTATCTGGGGGTCTTCGTGCAAGGCCTTTCCTATGCCATGCCCCACGAACCTCCTGACCACCGAGAATCCGTCATTCTCCGCCCGGCTCTGAATGGCGTGGGATATGTCAGACAATCGCTTCTCCGGTGTCGCCTGTTCAATCCCCGAGAAGAGGGCCGCCTCGGTTGTCTTCATGAGTCGCTGCGCCACCTCAGACACTTTGCCCACAGGGACTGTAATGGCCGAATCCCCATAATAACCACGATAAAGAACGCCAAAATCCATGCTGAGGATATCCCCTTCCTCAAGAGGGCGCTTCGTTGGAAACCCATGCACGACTTGCTGGTTCACGGACGCGCACAGGCTATACGGATATCCTCGATACCCCTTAAAAGCCGGCTTGGCTTTTTTCGAAAGAGCCAGTTCCTCGGCGATTTTGTCAAGAGTCAGTGTATCGGTGCCGGGTTCGGTTTTCTGCCGCAAGACCTCAAGGATCTCTGCCACGATGACATTGCTCCGGCGAATCTTTTCAATCTCGCTTGGAGACTTCAAAATGACCATGTCAATACCGCCCCTTGATGGCACCCCCTTTTTTGATAAAGCCTTCGTAGTGTCGAGCCAACATATGGCTCTCCATTTGACTAATGGTGTCTATGGCCACGCCCACCACGATCAAAAGGGCAGTACCTCCGAAGTAAAAAGGAACATTAAACCGGGCAACCAGGATTGTAGGCAATACACAGACCGCTGATACGTAGATGGCCCCTCCAAAAGTAATACGGGTAAGAACCCTATCGATATAATCGGCCGTGCGTTTGCCGGGCCTGATCCCGGGGATATAACCTCCATGCTTTTTCATGTTGTCCGCTACATCAACCGGGTTGAATGTAACGGCCGTGTAGAAATAGCAGAAGAAAATTATGAAACCGACATATACAAGGTTGTAAACGAGGCCGCCTGGCGCCATGGCGTTGGCAACGCCTTGCATCCACGGTACCTTGATGAAATTGGCCACCGTAGCAGGAAACATAATGATAGAAGAAGCAAAAATGGGTGGAATAACACCCGCCGTATTAATACGGAGAGGTAGGTGGGTGCTCTGGCCCCCGTACATCCTGCGCCCAACGATCCGTTTGGCATATTGCACCGGAATCCGCCGCTGGCCCCGCTCCACAAAAATGATAACCCCAACGACCGCGACCATAAGGACAACAATCACCAATACAAGAAATGCGCCGATCTCACCGGTTCTCAGCAAACGAAATGTATTGCCAATGGCACTTGGCATACGCGCTACAATCCCTGCAAATATGATCAGGGATATCCCATTGCCAATTCCCCTCTCAGTGATCTGCTCCCCAAGCCACATGATAAAGGCCGTACCAGCGGTCAGAGTGAGCACTGTCATTAATCGAAAACTCCACCCCGGGTATGCAACCACGACTGCCCCGCCTGGTGTGGTCATGCTTTCAAGCCCAATGCTAATTCCAAACCCCTGGATTATGCTCAAGAGAACTGTACCGTAACGTGTATACTGAGTAATCTTCTTCCGCCCGGATTCGCCTTCTTTGGACAGCCTGTCCAAGTGTGGGACGGCCACGGTCAGCAGCTGCAGTATGATTGAGGCGCTAATGTACGGCATGATCCCCAGAGCAAACACCGAAAGCCGCTCCAGGGCTCCACCTGAAAACATGTCGAACAGCCCCAGCAGGGTTCCTTGGGCACGGGCAAAAAATGATCCAAGGGCATCTGCATCTATTCCGGGCGTCGGCACTGCGCAGCCGATACGATATACCATCAACAGGGCGAAAGTAACGAGGATGCGCCTTTTTAGCTCTGGAATCTTAAAGATATTTTGAAAACCACCGACCATAAGAAGCTACCTTCTCGTCACTCAACGACAGGAAAACTGGAGTAATGGAAAAGAACTCCAATCCGATATCCCATTACTCCAATACTCCAGTACTCCATCTTATTTATGTTAACTCGACCTTTCCTCCAACAGCCTCAAGCTTCTCCCGTGCTGACTTGCTGCACTTGTCCACCTTCAGCACCAATGGATATTCAATGCTACCTTGGCCCAGAAGTTTGACGCCAAACGAGTTGCGCCCGAGTAAACCTGCGCCCATCAGCACAGCTTTGTCTACTACTGAATCCTTCTCAAACCGTTGAAGGTCACGTATATTGATAACAACCAATTCCTTTCTGAAGATGTTGGTAAATCCCCGCTTGGGCAAGCGGCGTTGCAAGGGCATCTGGCCTCCCTCATATCCAGGCCTCACGTTACCCCCAGAGCGGGACTTCTGACCATTGCTTCCCCTACCAGCAGTCTTGCCACGTCCTGAACCAGGCCCGCGGCCAACCCGTTTGACAGCCTTTCGCGCGCCCCTGGGGGGCGATAGCTCATTCAGTTTCACCGACATCTTCCTCCACTTCCAACATATGTGATACCTTTCGAATCATTCCCCGAACCGTAACGGTGTCATTCAGAACTACCGTCTTGTTCGGCTTTTTTAGCCCCATGCTTCGAAGGACCCGTCGATGCTTCTCAGGCCTCCCAATCATACTCTTCTTTAGCGTTATCTTGAGTGTCTTGGACATTGTGGGTGCTTCCTTCAATCCAGTGTTACCCGAAATCCGATTAAGCCTCGCGCATTTCCTCCGACTGGAGTACTGGAGTATTGGAGTACTGGAATAGGCGAATAGCCCCATAACGTCTTTCCATTACTCCATCACTCCATCTATATGTTGTTAATAGAACGTTTTAGAATCTAATAACTCCTTGTAGCAAAAGCCTTGAGTCTTTGATCATATTTCAGCAGGGTCTTTGCCGCGTCTCGCCGCAATCACCTCGCGACTGCGTAGCTGACTCAAACCCTTGAGCGTAGCTTTCACAACATTGTGGGGATTGTGAGACCCCATACACTTAGTCAGTATGTTTTGTACTCCCGCGGCTTCCACCACGGCACGGACAGCACCACCGGCAATAACACCCGTCCCCTCTGCAGCGGGCTTTAGTAATACCAAGCCTGCGCCATATTTGCCCATGACCTCGAACGGAATCGTCTGGTTCACCAAGGGGACCTGAATCATGTTCTTCTTGGCACGTTCAATCCCTTTGCGAATGGCCACTGGAACCTCATTAGCCTTCCCGAGACCACTCCCAACCTTGCCACTACCGTCGCCAACAACAATGACAGCACTGAAACTGAAACGGCGACCCCCCTTGACCACTTTGGCCGTCCGGCTTATATGAACCACTTTCTCTATAAGCTGAATTTCTTCTATTTCTCCGCCAAACAACTGTTGCCCCCTCTCTAAAATTCGAGGCCGCCTTCGCGAGCCCCTCCCGCCATCGCCTTTACACGACCATGGTATGAGAAACCACCGCGGTCAAATACGACTCTGGAGATCCCTTTCTCAATGGCCCTTCGTGCAACAAGCTTCCCCACAAAACCTGCTGCCTGCACCTTATTCTCAAACTTTGGGTGTTCTCGGACTTCCTTATCAAGCGTAGACGCTGCTGCCACCGTATGGCCAGTGGAATCCACGACAACCTGAGCATAGATATGCCGGGAGCTCCTGAATACGCTTAGCCGGGGTCGATCCTCAGTCCCGGATATCTTCTTTCGTACACGTTGCTTCCTTTTCAAAGACGCTTGTTTTTTCAAAGATATACGGCTCATACTGCCTTCCCTGCGGTCTTTCCTACTTTGCGTTTAATCTGCTCTTCAGCGTATTTAATTCCCTTACCCTTGTATGGTTCAGGACTTCTGAACTTCCTGATAGTTGCTGCTGCGGAGCCCAAGAGCTCCTTGTCTATCCCAGATAGAACGATTCTGTTCTTCCCAACAGAGGCCGATATACCTTCAGGCAGCTTGTAGACCACGGGGTGTGAATATCCCAAAGACATCGTCAATACATTCGACTTCAGCTCAACGCGATAACCCACGCCTGTGACATCCAGTATGCGTTCAAAGCCCTGTGTAACACCCACGATCATATTGGACACCAACGTTCGTGTTAGCCCCTGAAGTGCCCTAGACTGCTTCATCTTCCCAGATGAAATGACTTGAATGATGCCGTCCTTCACGCTCAGATCCACATCAGCGTTCAGGACGCGAGACAACTCCCCTTTTGGTCCCTTCACCTTCAGCCTGTGGCTTTCATAAACCACGTTTACTTTATCTGGAATTGGAATCGGTTGCTTTCCTACTCGAGACATCGTTGATATACCTTCTTGCCCTTCCCTCGGCCGGACTGCGTGCCAGCCTGTTTACCAGACGCTACAAAGCAGCTCCCCGCCAACACTTGCCTTCCGTGCTTCCCGACCAACCATGATCCCTTTTGACGTAGATAGGACTGCGATCCCCATGCCATTTAGGACGGGCGGAATATTTTTCTGGTTCACATAAACCCTTCGTCCCGGCTTGCTCAAACGCTTGAGGCCTATAATTACACTTTCGTTATGCTGATCGTATTTCAAATAGATTCTCACAATACCGTGCTTTTGGTCCTTGATCAGCTTGTAATTCTTGATGTATCCCTCGTCCTTCAGGATTTTGGCCACACTGATCTTCATCTTCGACGAGGGAATGTCTACCTTTCCATGCTTTGCAATGTTGGCATTCCTGATACGGGTTAGCATATCAGACAATGGGTCCGTAACTGGCATTACATATCTCCTTCAGTTAGTAATTAGTCAATAGCCATTGGTCACTGGTCACTAACTGCAACCATCAAGTTTGTACAAGTCTGATTAATCAGTGACTAATGACCAACGACTAGTGACCAGGTTGTTACCAACTCGACTTGACGACTCCGGGCAGCTCTCCATTCAGAGCCATTGTCCTAAAACATATCCGGCAGATGCCGAATTTTCTCATGAATGCCCTCGGCCGGCCACAAATAGGGCATCTGGAGTATGCCCTGCTGCTAAATCGGGGTTTACGTTCGGCCTTTATCATTAAAGACTTCTTTGCCAAGCACGCCTCCTTTATTATTTCCGGAAAGGCATTCCCATTGACTGAAGCAATGCTACGCCTTCCTCATCGCTGGGGGCCGTGGTCACAATCGTGACATTCAGCCCCTTGATCTTGTCAATCTTGTCGTAGTCGATTTCAGGAAATATAATGTGTTCTTTAATCCCCAGGGAATAGCTACCCCTGCCATCAAAGCCCTTTGGGGACACCCCTCGGAAGTCTCGCACCCTGGGAAGGGCTATGTTCACAAACCTGTTGAAGAAGTCATACATCCGAAGTCCCCGAAGTGTAACCTTGCACCCGATAGGCATACCTGCCCGGAGTTTAAAGGCAGCAATGGACTTCCTGGCGCGCGTGATAATCGGTTTCTGCCCAGCGATCAGGGATAGTTCTTGAATTGCTGAATCTAGAACCTTGATGTTTTGAATCGCCTCGCCCATCCCCATGTTCAAGACTATCTTAGTCAGTTTGGGGACCTGCATGATGCTCTTATACCCAAACTGATCCATGAGCTTCGGTGTTATTTCACTTTCATAAACCGTTTTTAAATGAGACATGGTTCTCTTTCTCGCAAACTACGTGTCAATAACTTCTCCACATTTCCTGCACATCCGGACCATCTTGCCGTCTTCAAGGCGCTGCATCTTGATACGAACGGGACTAATACACTTGCTGCATATCAGCATCACATTGGATGAATGAACGGAGGCCTCTTTTTCTATGATACCCCCTTGTCGCGTCTGACCGCCAGGCTTTGTGTGGCGCTTCACAAAGTTCACGTTCTCAATGACAACGCGATCCTTATCCCGAAGGACTTTCAGGATCTTGCCCATCTTACCTTTTTCCTTGCCCGCAATGACTTTGACCTTGTCGTCCTTCTTGATGCGGCACTTTGTAGTTGCCATAATACTCCACTCCCCGAATCCGGGTAAGATTATAGTACCTCCGGAGCCAACGAGATAATCTTCATAAATCTCCTTGCTCGCAGTTCTCTAGCCACAGGACCAAAAATACGTGTGCCGATCGGCTCTCCCTGCTGACTGATCAGCACAGCCGAATTGTCATCAAACCTTATGTAGGATCCGTCTGATCTTCGCAATCCCTTCTTTGTCCGCACCACAACCGCCCGCACGACATCCCCCTTCTTCACTTTGGCGTTGGGGATGGCTTCCTTTATCGAAACGACAATGGTGTCTCCGATTCTAGCATACCGCCGCTTGGACCCGCCGAGAACTCTGATACAATACAATTTCTTGGCACCCGAATTGTCAGCAACTTGTAGCTTGGTTTCCGCCTGTATCATCGTTCGAGTACCCCTCCTAAAGTGCCTTCTCTACAACCTCACGCACCTGCCAGCATTTGGTCTTGCTTAGCGGCCTTGTTTCTACGATCATCACCTTGTCGCCTATCTGACAAATGTTCTGTTCATCATGCGCCACGCACTTTCCCCGCCGCCTCACATACTTTTTGTACACGGGGTCTTGAACGGTTCTCTCTATGGATACAATGACCGTCTTATCCATCTTATTGCTAACAACCGTTCCTACCTGCTTCTTTCTCGATCCCCTGTCTTTCATGTCTCACCAATACTCCCAATCGGATTGTTTATTGTCTATTGATGATTGTTTATTGAAAAGCGATCATCAACCATCAATTTCGCGTTTCCTGTCAGCCCGCCTACGATCCGGCACTTGATGCCGTTCTCCGCTCTCTCAGTATGGTTTCCACCCGGGCGATATCCCGCTTTGTCTGTCCCAGCTTCATAGGATTTTCCAGCTGGTCAGTGGCGTGTTGAAATCTGAGGTTGAAGAGCTCTTGAGTCATGTCTGTCAACCTGTGCTCCAACTCCTCCAGACTTAGCTCCCTAAGTTCGCTTGCTTTCATTAGCGCTCACCTCGTATCACCACACGGGTTCTGAACGGAAGTTTGTGCGCAGCCAATCGCAAGGCTTCCGTCGCCACATCGGCCTCAACTCCTTGCATCTCATAGAGTATTTTGCCTGGTTTGATCACAGCAACCCAGCCCTCCGGCGAGCCTTTCCCTTTTCCCATCCTTGTTTCGGCAGGCTTCTTAGTAAACGGCTTGTCAGGAAAAGCCCTGATCCAAATCTTGGCGCCCCGTTTCACATAACGCGTCATCGCCACACGAGCCGCTTCAATCTGTTGTGAGGTCATACGCCCGCACTCGATGGCCTGAAGTCCAAACTCACCGAAGGTCAAAGACGACCCTCGATGGGCCTGTCCTCTCATCCTCCCCTTTTGCTGCTTCCTGTATTTGACCTTCTTAGGACTTAACATGAAAGGACTCTCCTAAACTGACTCCACCTGTTCTTTTTTTAGAATCTCGCCGTTAAATATCCACACTTTTATCCCGATCACACCGTAGGTACACCGGGCCTCAGCAAATCCGTAATCAATGTCCGCTCTCAAAGTATGTAGCGGTATTCGTCCTTCTCTGTACCATTCCGTTCGGGCCATTTCTGCGCCCCCTAAACGACCTGAACAGGATATTTTGATCCCCTTGGCACCAAAGCGCATGGCTGATGCCACGCTTCGTTTCATGGCTCGCCGAAAGGCAACTCGCCTTACAATTTGCATCGCCACGTTTTCGGCTACCAATTGAGAGTTTCCCTCAGGTTTTCTCACCTCTTGGATATCAATGACCAGCTCCTGTGATACAAACTTCTCCAGTTCCTTCTTGAGCTGCTCAATCTCCGCTCCTTTTTTCCCGATCACAATACCTGGACGGGCTGTATAAATCCGTAACCTGATCCGGTTTGCCCATCTTTCGATCTCTATCTTCGCTATGCCGGCATGCTGGAGCTTTTGCCTCAAGAAATCACGGATCTTGTAGTCATCTATGATAAATTTGGCATAATCCTTGCCGGCAAACCATTTTGAACTCCACGACTTGGTTACCCCCAGCCTGAACCCTGTCGGATTGACTTTCTGTCCCAAACCAACCTCCTTATAGCTATGTTTCTGACAAGGTGACCGTAATATGACTTGTCCGTTTAAGAATTCTGGTGGCGCGTCCCATCGCCCTTGGCCGAAAACGCTTCAGGCTCGGCCCCTGATTGACCACAATATTTCCTATGGTTAGGTTATCTACTTCGACGTCGGGCTTCTGATCTGCATTAGCCACTGCCGAACGTATGACTTTCCCAAGCACCTTGGCCGCTCGCTGTGGCATGAAACCGAGAACGCTCAGCGCATCCTGTACTGGTTTCCCTTTCACCGCTTTTCCCACTTTTCTGACCTTTGTGGGAGATATCCGAACATATTTTGCTACTGCCTTGACTTCCATCTGTCAGCCTTTTCCAAGTGACCGTTACACGCAATCAAGCATGCCCTGTGTCCTGACCCTTGATTATTGATTGCCAGGTCATTCCGACAACGGACAATTCTATGTCTTCACCTTCAAACGGGTCCTCTTGTCACCAGAGTGTCCATAATAGGTCCTTGTAGGGGAAAACTCGCCCAATTTATGACCAACCATGTCCTCTGATACAAACACTGGTATGAACTTCTTTCCATTGTGCACAGCCAACGTCAAGCCAACCAACTCAGGGACGATGGTGGAACGCCTCGACCAAGTCTTAATCACTTGCCGACTCACACTCTCCTGAGCCATAAGCGCTTTTTTGAGCAATTTTGCTTCAATGTAGGGACCCTTCTTTAACGAACGCGCCATATCCTCTCCTGTTCTGGTCCAGTGTGGCCATATAGTCAAGTACTGGATCACTTGACTAGTTTCCAAACACAGCTATTTTCTACGCTTCAAAATATACCGGTCACTGACTTTGTTTTTCTTTCTCGTCCTGTACCCTTTGCTGGGCATACCCCATGGAGAGCACGGGTGACGTCCACCAGAAGCTTTTCCTTCACCACCACCCATCGGATGGTCTACAGGGTTCATGGCCACGCCCCGAACCTTTGGCCGACGGCCAAACCAGCGTTTCCGTCCTGCCTTGCCAAGGGAGATGCTCTCGTGCTCCAGATTTCCAACCTGACCAATCGTTGCCCTGCAATCGATCAGAAACATGCGCACCTCACCTGAGGTAAGTCTAACTTGGGCGTACCGTCCCTCCTTGGCCATGAGTTGTGCATAGGTTCCCGCACTCCGAACCATCTGCGCCCCTTTGCCCGGCTGCATTTCAATATTGTGAATCTGGGTACCCAACGGGATGTTCCGCAGCGGCAAAACGTTGCCTGGCTTGATGTCGGCCGAGGAACTGGCAATGACTGTATCGTTCACTACAAGCTTATTAGGAGCCAGAATATACCGTTT
>JAFDFO010000237.1 GCA_019309815.1 Deltaproteobacteria bacterium | reverse complement strand
TTCGTAAAGCATCAAGCTCGGGACCCGGCTTGGCACGTCCCTGTTCGTCTAACGTACCTTCTAACAGTATTTCGACAACCCTATATACTTCGGCTCCTTGTCCACGTAAGCGCTTTATATATGCAACATGTTCGGCATCAGCGATCTTCAGGCTGAACGGTTTTTCGTAAAGGGCTGCGGCGGGGTGCAGTATTCCCATGAACACCTCGTCTCCGGGCGTGTGCATCAGTATCTTTTTCGGATGTCCCCACTCAGCTTGCTGTCCAACCCTTACAGTTTGTGCATAAATATTGGCAGAAAAAACGAAAGTGGCAAATGTGATAAAACACACTACATAGCCACTGATTAATCTGTTTCTCCGAAATGCCTCCATAGTACCCTCCTAAAAGCCCCGTTGATAACATCTATTCACAGTAGCCCTTCTCTTCTAAATCGAACCTTTCACATTGAGCATGCGCTTGGTTTAGTGGATTAGATTTACTCACCCGCCCCTACTTAAGCCGCAGATCAACACGACTGTCCTTCAAGGCCTCCTTCTTCTCCGGTGCCAGTGATTGGGGCTCTACGAGAAATATCCTTTCCGCCTCCACTTTGTCTGACTGAAGAATATAATCCTTCACCCTCTGGGCACGCTGCACGGCCAGCAATCTAAGATCATCTTCCTCAATATTGATGTTATCCAAGAGCAACTGTTTCATTTCCGGCACTTCCAGTTTCTTTGTCCGGCCTATAACATTCTTCTCTTTCTTGAAATCCGCCTCTTTGTATGCCTTCCACAGATATTCTTCGTATTCGTCAGACTCAATCGTAATGTCATCTACCGAAATGGGTGGCGAGTCCTTCTTCACCACATCCTTGTGTTTTTGTGCCTTTAACTGCTTGTCAAAGAAATACTGAACTAGCCCCTCCTTGTCTTGCTCCATGTCAATATGTCCCTCTATTTCAAGATTCAGCGCCGGCCTGTCATAGAGAGCCTGCGTCAGGGCATCAAGTTTTTGCTGGCTTTCAGGAGTGATGTCAAATCGTCCGTAGTCAAATTCCAAAGCGCTTAGCTCTTCTCCTCCCCCTCCAAAAGCAGCCCCCAGGAGGCTGAAGGGAGATGTTGCTGCTTTTACAAGCAAATTCTTAATCATCTTAAGAACGATTGTCCCCACGCTGAATTCCGGGTCATCCAGTTCGCCTGATACGGGGAGATCCAGGTCAATCTCTCCATCCCTGTTCTTCAACAGAGAAACCCCAAGCTTCACCGGCAGACCGGTGGCATCAGGACTTTCCACTTTGTCCCCAAATGTGAATTGGTCAAGAAACACCTTGTTCTGGGAATCCAGTTTTCTCTTGTCAATCTGATATTCCAGATCAAGAGAGAGCTTGCCTTTCTGTACTGAATACCCAACATACTTTCCGGTATAAGGAGTCATGGGGCTGAGTTCGACATTTTTGAACGCGATTTTGAGATCGGCATGAAGGTCTTCAATGAGCGGGTTTATCCGCCCGGTGATATCAAGCGGTGCGTAGTTATTGAGCTTGCCGCTGAGCTTAACATCAGCCAACTCGGTCTCTTCAGAAGAGAGTCCTGACACGCTGCCTTCAATTTCCACAAGATCTGTTGCATAGGTTGGATCGATGCTTTTGTCAGTGAAGTTGACATGCCCCTTGGATAGCGTGACTTTTTCGATCTTTATCGACATCACGGGCTGTTCGTCTTCCTTTGGTGGAGCGACCTCCTTCTCCTCTTTGGTAGGAACACCTTCCTCATCCGCCTTTTGAGCCACAATAGTCTGGAGGTTGAGTTTGCCTTCAGGATCCACAATCAGACGAGTATAGAAGTCATCAAGTGCGATCTCCTCTATGTTCACGTACATGGGATTGTAGCCGAGGTCGATATTGTTCAGGCTAAGGGACTTCCATTTAACCAGGTCGTCGCTGTAGAGTTTGTCGACCGTAGCCAAATCAGACAGAGCGACTTGACCCTTATAAGTCGCAGTCATCTGCTTGTCTTTGGAAGTGCCCAGTGAGAGCCTGCCGGTTGTTGAAAAAGAGCCATTTGTCACAACGATCTTTACTTGATCCGTATAGTAAGGTTGGAGTGAACCAAGCGGCACACCTTTCATGTTTGTATTCAAATCTGCAAACACAGGATTAATACCCACGCTTCCTTTTGCCGACACGGTCCCCTTCTTGTTCAGCCGGCAGGAAAGGTCAAGCTTCCCCTTAGTCTTCTCCACGGTGGAGATGCCCTGGGCAGTCAACTTGATTTTGTCCAGCACAATCTTCACGGGCTTGGAGGGTGTCAGGTCTTCTGCGTTTACCGTATAATTCTCCACCCGGGCTTTGTTTAGCGTCACCTGCCATGGTTTTGCATCTTCTGGCGTTTCGGTCGGTGTGGATTCTGCTGGAGGAGGAACAAGAGTTGCCAGATTCAGGTCGCCGTTCTTGTAAAGGACGCAGTTGACAATGCCGTTTTCCGTAGAAACCTCTCCAATGGTCAGCGCTCTTTTGACCAGATCAACTTCTGTGCCCTTTACTGCAAGGAGAGGCACTTTCGCAAAGGGTTCCTTTTCTCCACGCTTTTTCAATACGAGAGAAGTAATGGTCGTTGAAAGATCGGAGAGTAATAACTCAAAGTCATTTCCTTTCTTTTCGTATTGGCACCGCGTCTGAAAATCGAGGCTTCCTTCTTCCACGTCAAAGGTCACGCTCTCCATGTAGTAAGGAGCATATCTCTTCAAGCCCACACCCTGAAGTCCCAATGTGGTCTCCGCAGACATGGGATCAAGAGAAAACTCACCGGTCAGCGTGACCTTCTCATTGGCTTCTGTCTCAATAGATACGTCGAAAGCCGTCTTTTTGTCCTTGTCCGTGCTGAAATGGCTAATGCTGACATCTATGGGCTCAAGGGTGGTTTCAAACGGCTCCTTTCCTGAAGCATCAGAGAAGAACACTTTACCGCCGGACAGTTTAATTTCGTCAATGTTTACAGACATTGGGTGTTCATCCTTGTCGGTCTCAAGGGCAGGTTCCTCTGTTTTATTCTCGGGAAGCATAGACTGTATATTTGTGTTTCCTTCCTTGTCGCGCAGAACGTTGACCTCAGGTGACTCGATCGAAATCTTAGCTATATGAGGTTTCCTGGCAAAAAGTTCAGTGGGAGCAACAGCAATATGCAGCCGAGGAATCTTCAGCACCGGATTGTCCTCTGCATCAACGACTTCCGTAGTCTTCAGGACTACATCCCCGTTTATCCAGAAGGCCGGCGGCCCGTCCGGCTGTTGAATATAGGAAAGTGCCAATTTGACGTCCAGCAGTCCGGAAAGGACCTTGAACTTCTGTTCCATGGGAACATAAGCCAGATAGTGCGGCACATTGATATCTCGCAGATCAACATCAAAGACAGTTTCAAGGGTGTCGTGAAATGGTTTGGTCTTTCCTTTAAGAGAAACCGGCGTTTCCTCAAAGAGCGGTTCGATAAATATGTCCACGCGCTGGGGTTGATTGGATATCGTCGGGATTTGGATATTCATGTCCGTCATCTTGTGTTTCTTGTCTTTTGGCTTGTCCCAGATATCAATAGTTCCGTTGAGTATTTGGATGTTGTTCAGGGAGAACCGCGCGGGTTTTGATGGTTCTGAAGGTTCTGTATCCGGACTGCCCTTCTTGCTCTCCGGCATCAGGTCGGAAAAGTTGTAGAAAGTTTCTTCTTCCCGGATAAGATTCAGGTAAGGTTGTTCAAGTCTGATCTCCTTTGTGATGAGAGCCCATTTGAAGAGAGACATGGCCTCGAGGTTCATGTAGAGCCCGTCAAATGAGACAAATGTGTCTGTACCCTCACGGGCTTTGATCACAAAACCCTCCACGAGACACGAAAGCGCATAGGGATTCAGGTCGATATCCTCTATCACGGTCTGACGGTG
>JAFDFO010000236.1 GCA_019309815.1 Deltaproteobacteria bacterium | reverse complement strand
CCTTCTGAGAGAGCGTTTTCCAGAGCTTGAGATGTTTGTCTTCCATAATGGAATTCGAACCAGCGGGAACAGACAGGAAGGAATGTTTCTGGAAGCAAGGAAGCAGGGAGTCCTTTTCATTGAGTCTTTTCCTGAAGTGAGCCAGGGCCATGTTTTGACCTTTTCTGATCCCATCATGGGTCAGGAACGACTCATGAAGAAGCAGTTTGATCTCGTCGTTCTGGCCGTGGGAATTCGTCCCACTGCCAAGGAGATGTCGGAGCTTCTAGGGGTGCCTTTGGGGAAGAGGGGGTTTATTAAAGAAGATAGTCAATTGGCACCTACATCAACCTCCACAAAGGGAATCTATTTTGCCGGTGCTGTCGGAAGCCCCGCAGATATCAAACAGTGCATTGAACAGGCGGGCAGCGCTGCCATGCAGGTGTCGAAACACTTTCAGAAAGACACCGCAGAGCTTTCGCCCATCATAGCCAAGGTAGACCTTGAGAAATGCTCCGGTTGCGGCAAGTGTGGCAATCAATGTCTGTTTGGTGCAATTCGTGTGGAAGATAAAGTGGCAGTTATTTCGGAGGCATTATGTCGCGGCTGCGGTAATTGTATGAATTCGTGTGAGTTTGATGCCATTTCTGTGATCAACTACGCTGAGGAGCAATTGAAGGCTCAGCTCAGAGCAGCGTTGGGGGTTCCTGAAGGTAAGATTATCGTATTTGCCTGCCACTGGTGTTCCTACGCCGGGGCCGATTTTGCGGGTACAAGTAGACTGCAGTACAGTCCCAATGTGAGAATCATAAAGACCATGTGCTCGTGTCGCGTTACAGTTGGTCTGATCACTTATGCTTTTGCTCTAGGGGCACCGAAAGTCATCGTTTCGGGATGCCACCCCGGAGACTGTCATTACCTTGACAACAACATGTTTACAAAAAAGAGAGTCCTGAAGCTAAAAGAAGAGCTTGCCGGCAAAGGGATAAATCCGGACAGGCTGATGCTTGAGTGGGTCTCGGCGGCAGAGGGACAGAGATTTGTTTCAGCCGTTCATAAGATGGACCAATTGGAAGTGGCTGAAGATGAGATCGAAATGACCAAAATGATTTTCAGTGAACCCAAGAAGAAGAAACTGACAAAAAGAGCGATGAAGAAACTTCGTGAGGTGTGAACTTGACTTCGCTGCAGGTTTGAAACGGAGGTCAGATAAATGAAGAAGAAACGAAGATCATATAGTGTTGATGCCGTCATAAGGTTCTTTCTTCAGTATTACAGTATTCCGACCAAACAAGACATCGAAAAACTCATAAAAAGAATGGAACGGTTGGAAACAGCATTGAAGGCCGCCCGGGTGCCTGGCAGGAAGAGGACGAAGGCGGGAGCCGTGAAAGGCTCAGGCAGGAAAGGGCGGGGCAGGGCGAAGATGACCGCAACTGAAAGAGTCATTAGTGTTATGAAGCGGTCTTCCAGGGGCATTGATATCGCAGGAATGAAGAAGAAGACCGGTTTTGAAGATAAAAAGATTCGCAACATTGTTTTCAGACTTGCAAAACAGGGGACAATTAAAAGGACCGGGCGGGGCGTTTACACCCTGAGGTGATCTGTGGTTGGCGAAGAGGTGAAGAAAGATCTTGTTGACGACCAGTATTGTTTTGCGTGTGGTCCCTTGAATCCGATAGGCCTCCACATGGAGGTCTCTTTCAGTGATAATAAAGCTTTCAGCAAGCTTTCCCTAAAACAAGAGTTTCAGGGGTGGAGCGATCTGGTGCATGGCGGCGTGATGGCCGCAGTTCTGGATGAGATTATGGCTCATGCCGTTATACATTATGTGGGCCAAGCCGTGACAACGTCTCTTCACGTAACCTTCCGGGCTCCTTTGCATGTGGGAGAGGAATTTGAGGCGATAGGCTATGTGAGCGAGCAGACGAGACGAGGTGCGGTAGCAAGAGCCGAAATCCGCACGCCCCAAAGCAAGACACTCATCGCCACCGGAGAAAGCAAGTTTCTCCTCCAATCCTGACGAGCCCTGCATCATACTTTTTTCTCATGTAATTCCCAACATCGCATACCGCTGAACAGCTGGAAGCACCAAATCCCAAGCACCAAATTCCTACTGTTCTCAAGGCGCCAGCCGCAAACAAATCTCAAATTCCTGATGTTCTCAAGGCGCAGCCGCTATATTCAATGACCGAAACAGAGTCAGGAACTATTGGTGCTCCATGACACCAGTTTGGGATTTGGAATTTTGGTCATTGTTATTTGTTTGTTATTTGGTGCTTGGGATTTGCGGCCTCCGCCTTGAAAACAGTAGGGATTTCTTGATTTGACGAGTGATGTTTGCTTTCAGTTCTGCAGACAACTTCTTAAATACAACAGTATGGCCCTAAAGCCCGGTGATTTTTTTGATTTGATCTAGAAGGGGTTGTATTTTCGCATGATGCTCCGGAGGTACCAAGAGCCCTGGTATCCTGCGGTTCACACAAAGTCCGGGTGAACGATTCAGGTTCGGGTGTATCTCATATTGCTTGCGATGCACCTCTGATTTTAGACAGAGCAGCACGTCTGTCATGTTCCCGAATAGCCCATCCTGGTCGATATCCTCAATAAACTGCATGAACAGCATGTTTACCGTGAGCAAGAGGGGGTCCACTTCAGCATGGGCTGTTGAGTTACACTTTTTTGTCGAAAAAAAACAACGGCAGCCGAATGGTCGCTCCGGATAGATGAGGCATTCGTTGTTTGAAAGGAATGGGCAGGGAACCTCTGGCCATTCAATGCTCTCTTCAGGTGGGTCTTGGCGTTGTAGGCAAAGAGCCGCTATCTGATTGGTGGTCACGGCGGGCCGAAAGCGTTCTTGTGCGGTGGTTGGTTGAAGGCGCCGAAACAGGTCCAGCTGTTTTGTGGACACTATATGCTGGACAATACGGTATCCTTCCAGACTTGTTATGGTGACATTCTGTGTACAGCATGCCGTGCACCCTCTGACGCACACAAAATCGAGAGGAGCGGAGAAATCGTCGTAAAGGTCGTACATTCGGGCCAGGACATTCAGCTTGTATGGAATCTGCATGTTGTTGTTCTGCGTTGCGGGTTGCGAGTTGCGGGTTGCGGGTCGAAAAAGAGGCCTGAATAGAACCCGTCTCAAAAATGTGAATCAGGTTTCGGGGCCTCGACTGCTGAATTCGCCAGGAGCGTTGGAGTACCAAACAGTTGGAGTGATGGAGTATTGGAGTGATGGAAAAAGCACAGTCTATACTAAATCAAATTCCACAATTCCTTCCAATACTCCAGTACTCCATCACTCCCGCTCTTTGAGGCTTGCCGACAGGACCATTAAGTTTTAAGGATCATCTCCCGATTAGTTGTAGTTAATTAAGGCCAAATAAAAGGGTTGTCTCCAATTGAACAGGCGTTATTCCAGAGGAGTCAAGGGGTCCAGGATTCAAGGGTTCGAGTGACACGAAGTGAAGCATCAGCGCTCAATGCTAAAGAATTACAAAGATTTGAAAATCTGGTGAAAGTCATACGAACTCTGTTTAGACATTTACAGGATAACTGGAAAATTCTTAAAACAAGATCGATACGGTCAGGTATT
>JAFDFO010000060.1 GCA_019309815.1 Deltaproteobacteria bacterium | reverse complement strand
AACTCCCGGCCATCCCACAAGACCTGTCGTGAAAATGTTGTCCTTGTATGATCCCTGTGGTTTCTGGATGCAGTTGGTGGTCATCAAAATGGGGCCCGGAAACTTGCCGAATTCCCGAATCTGGTTTTGCCAGGCCGTCCCAAAATGGCCATAGAAATGGGGGTATTTCTTGAGTTCCGGATAGGCATGCGTGGGCAGCATCTCCCCGTGCGTATACACGTTGATCCCTTTGCCCTCACTCTGCTTCAGGATTTCCTCGAGGTCTTTGAGATCGTGTCCGGACACCAGAATCGTTTTACCCTTCTTAGCCCCCAGGGGGACCTGGGTAGGCACCGGGTGACCGTACGTTTCGGTGTTGGCTGCATCCAGCAGTTCCATGGCCCTGAGGTTGGTCTCTCCGCACTTGAGAACCAGCCCGACCCAGTCGTCGAGTGTCAGGTCCTTGTCAAGCATGGCAGCCAGGCCTTCGTGGACGGAGGCATAGACGGAGGCATAGACCGTCTCGTCCTCCTGGCCCAGGATTTGGGCGTGGTCTGCGTATGCGCAAACGCCCTTCGTGCCGAACAGGAGTGTGTGCTGCAAAGAAAGGATATCCGGATCGATGGAGGGGTCCGATTTCAGTCCCACGCTTGCGCCCTGTTCAACCAACCCTTCCAAACCCGCCTCCGGCGAGAAGTTCGCGGCATCATAAGGAAAATCAACATTACCGCCGGCTGCCTGTACTTTTTTCTTCAGGCCCTCTCTCAGTTCCACGCAGCGGTTGATCAATGAAATAAACCGCTCGGGGTCAAAGTCCACATTGGTCAGCGTGGAAAAGGTTGCCTCACAGGTAAAAACGTTGACCTCATGGTCACTAATGCCGACCTTTCTTCCTTCAACAGCATAGAGCGACAACCCCTTTAAGGTATGGATTAAGACGTCATGCAGTGCGGCGACCTCGGGTGGTTTCCCGCAGACACCGATCTTGGTGCACCCCTGTCCTTTGGCTGTTTGTTCGCATTGATAACAAAACATGGTGGACCTCCTTGTTTGGCATTTCGTGGTTGCGTCCAAAACGTTACAGATACGTTGTCATTTTGGAAGGCATTATATCGGATGTTTGCTGATAGTACCTTGACCTAAGTCAAGAAACATTGATTTTGTTTAATTTTTTCCGCTTTTATGAGACGCGTCACTTGAACCCATTTCAAAACCTCAGATCGCGGCCGAGGGCAAGGCGAGGGCCGATGAAAAGGCGCAGCATACACGGTAGTATGTGAGCATTTTAAAGAGGCCCTCAACACAGCCATCGGGTGTTAGATGGGGTTTTGAAATGGGTTCTATGGGCTTGGATTCTCCTGCATACTGTAGGCAGCCTGGATGTCGTCCTTTGTTGGCACGGTTTGATCCCACACTTGCCTTATGTGGCCGTCTTCCAGAAGAATCGTGCGAGGCATGTCACCGTCAGCAAGGAGGTGCCAGAAGAGATCGTCGCTGATGTGTCCAATCGGAAAAACGGGAAGAAACTCCTCCGTGAAGCTTACGCAATCTGCCTCTTTGCTCGTACAAAGGGCAATGAGCATAGGCAGATCAGGATTCTCCACCAGCATATTGAGTTCTGGGATAGCTTCCTGGCAGTGCAGGCAATCTGTTCCCATGAGGACGATCAGATACCCACCGATGTTTAAATCCACATCCCCAAGACCGTGGACCTGAATCGGATCAAACTTGGGCGGTTTCGACTCTGCCTGCTTGACCCCTGATGTTGGAAGGCCAAAAGCCACGGGCATTGCCAACCCCATCAGGCACGCTATGGTCACGGCCCAGGCCTTGATCCGGGTCTGCGGCGCCTGCATGCGCCGGCAACCCATCCACGCCAGAACTGCTGCACCAAGCAAGACCAGATTCTCGATGAGTGCCTGTCCAGGTGTGTGCTGGAGCCAGGCGCCGTAGCACCCGCAATCCTGTGTTGCTCCCGTGAACCACGCCCAGCCTGTGGCGCCTGTGAAGATCAAAAAAAGAAATGCCGTCAGCGGGAATATGATTCTTGGGCGATAAAGAACGATCAAAGCGGCCCCGAGGCCACATTCCAGAACGATCAGCCCCCATGCGCTAACCACGATAAGAGGGCGCTCCTGTATGATCCCGTAAGCCTTGATCTGCCTTATGAAGAGCTCCAGATCTACGGCCTTGAGTACGCCGGCCACCAGCAGAACCAGACCCACGGCAATTGCCAGGAAACGGGGGACCCAAGACTGCCGGCCGCGGACCCTGGATGATTCGTTTAGAGAAGTATTCTTTTCTTGGGTCATGGATTCTATTGGCAAGCCTAATGATTCTTCATGTGATGATGAGGATTTTCATCCTGCGGCTCACCATCAACAAACTCGCCGCAGTGGAGCATCTCGTGGCCGTGATAGGGGTTGCGAATGACCTTGTCTGTCTGAAGCCACGAGCCTTTGGCCATGGGACAGTACACAAGATAGATCCCTTCCGGTTTTGACATGGTTGCCCACATAGCCATGGGCCTTGAAAGCTCTTTGAAAGCCTCTCGCATGGCACCGATCTCTTTTCCTTTTGCAAGTTTCAGTGCAGCGGTTTTGATGTTCGCCGGGACATCCTTGTAGTGCATTGCATGTTCGCCGGTGACCGTGTTGGGGTCCAGATTGTCTGAAAGCGCTGCAACCTTTTCAGCTGCACTCTTAACTCCGTCTGTCTTGTCGTCAGCAAGGGCCTCCTGGATCTTCAAGTACTCTTCTACAACCGGCGGCATTGACTGGTCAAACGCTTCTGTCCCTGCATAGAGGAGCGAAATTCCCATAATACCCCAGAAAAGCATGGATGAGTATGCTATTTTCTTCGCCTTCATCGTCTTCTCCTTTCTGTTTTCAATGGTGCAAACAAAAGGACCGTGACTGTTGATAGCGATCGAGGCCCTCAGCCCTCTTCCATTTCCTTCCACCTTTTCCAGAGGACATAGATAGCCGGGATGATGACGAGCGTCAGGATAGTCGAACTGATCAGTCCGCCAACCATGGGTGCTGCAATGCGCTTCATCACCCGGGAACCTGTCTCAGTGATGAACATAATCGGCATCAGCGCTAGCAGGTTGGTGGCAACGGTCATCAGTTTGGGTCGAACTCTCATGACCGCGCCCTCCATAATAACGTCTTTCAGGTCCAAAACGGTCTTCAGCCTCCCTTCCCGTTTCCAACGGGTATAGCTTTCGTCCAGGTAAACCAGCATGATCACGCCCGTCTCTGCTGCCAGCCCGGCAAGTGCAAGGAAGCCCACAACGACCGCAACAGAGATATTGTATCTCAGGACGAACATGAGCCATACCCCGCCAATCAACGCAAACGGTAAGGATAACATGACGATCAGGCTTTCTGTGATGTTCTTAAAATGCATAAACAGGAGCAGGAATATCAAGGCGATGGTTAGCGGGACAATAACGGAAAGCCTTTTGTTTGCCCTTTCCATGTACTCGTATTGCCCTGACCAGATCATAGATACCCCGGCAGGAAGTTTTACTCGGTCTGACACAAGCTTTTTTGCCTTCTTGACAAACCCTCCAATGTCCTGGGTTTTGAGGTCAACATAGATCCACGCACTGCGTTTTGCGTTTTCGCTCTTGATGGCAGGGACACCCTTTCGAACCTGTATGTCCGCAATCTCCCCCAGTGGAATCGTATGCCCCATAGGCGAGGGGACAGTGAGCCTCTTTATCTTGTCCACATTGTCCCTCAATTCCCTCGGATACCTAACATTCACAGGATATCGCTCAAGTCCCTCCACGGTAGTTGTGATGTTTATACCCCCGAGGGCAGTCTTGATGACATCCTGCACGTCGCCGATTCTAAGACCATAGCGTGCGGCCTGCCTACGATTTACGTCTATCTCTACGTAGTTTCCTCCCACGACCCGTTCGGAGAAGACCGAACTCACTTCAGGCACACCGCGCAACAGGGCCTCTATCTCCTGTCCTATGGTCGACAGCTCCTCAAGGTCATCACCCAGAAGCTTGATCCCAACCGGTGTCTTGATGCCTGTTGCCAGCATATCGATTCTGGTCTTGATCGGCATGGTCCACGAGTTTGTGAGGCCGGGAAACTGGACCATGCTGTCCAGCTCGCGGATGATGTTCTCGATGGTTTTTCCCCTTGGCCACTCGGATTGTGGTTTCAGGGTGATATGTGTCTCCAGCATACTGAGCGGCGCAGGATCTGTCGCTGTGTCCGCCCTTCCTGCTTTACCCAGCACGTGAACAACCTGCGGGTGCAGCGCAATTATCTTGTCTGTCTGCTGGAGAAGTGTTCTTGCCGCGGTAATACTGATGCCCGGCGGGGTCGTCGGCATGTAAAGGAGGTCCCCCTCGTTCAAGGGAGGCATGAACTCTGAACCGAGCTTTGAATACGGATACCACGTTGCCACCGTCAGCAAGACAGCACACAGGATTGTCAGGACCGGGAACCGAAGCACAAGCTTTATGATCGGCCTGTAGAGCATGATCACCAAATTGTTGAGCGGGTTTTTGGATTCCTTGATCATCTTTCCGCGCACAAAGTAGTACATCAGCACCGGGACGATCGTTATGGCCAGCACGGAACTGATGGCCATGGCAAAGGTCTTGGTGTAGGCGAGGGGCGAGAAGAGTCTCCCCTCCTGCTGCTGCAGCGTGAACACGGGCAGAAAGCTGACCGTCACCACCAGCAGGGAGAAGAAGAGTGCTGGCCCTACCTCGATAGCAGCCTTGACGACCATGTCCTGGTGAGAAAGGTCGTGATCCCTCTCCCGGTGCTTGTGCATGTTTTCCACCATGACAATCGAGGCATCCACCATTACACCGATGGCAATGGCAATGCCTCCCAGACTCATGATATTGGCATTGATGTTAAGCCATTTAATAAGAATAAAGCTCAAGACAATGCCTACCGGAACCGTAATAATGGCGACCAGGGAGCTTCTGACGTGCAACAGAAAAAGGAAACAAACCAGTGCCACGACGGCCATTTCCTTGAACAGAGTCTTTTTCAAGGTGTTGATCGCCCGAAGGATAAGGGATGAGCGGTCATAACTCGTGTGGATTTTGACACCGTCGGGGAGCCCTGCCTCAAGTTCACCGAGTCTTTCCTTCACACGCTTGATGACATTCAACGCGTTTTCCCCGTACCGAATGACCACGATGCCGGATACCGCCTCACCCTTTCCGTCCATCTCGATGACACAACGTCTGATCTCAGGCCCCACCTGTATATTTGCGACCTGGGAGAGGAGCACCGGTGTGTGTGTTTTCTCGTCAAGGTCCACGGGAATATTCCTGAGGTCCTCTATGGTTTTTATGTAACCCTTGCTCCGCACCATGAACTCTGTCTCGCCCATCTCGAGTAATCTGCCGCCCACATCAATGTTCGATTTCTTGATTGCCATATTGATCTGCTTGAGGCTCAGCCCGTATGCGCGCATCTTCTCAGGATCTACCTCAATCTGGTATTGCTTCACAAACCCTCCGGCACTGGCGACTTCAGCAACACCCCGCACGCTCATGAGGTCATACTTCAGGTACCAGTCCTGAATTGATCGCAGCTGGGCGAGGTCGTGCTTGTCTGAAGTGAGCGTATAGATAAAGACCCAGCCGACCCCTGAGGCATCCGGGCCGAGCTGAGGCGATACACCTTCAGGAAGCCTGTTTGAAACAAAATTCAGGTATTCCATCACGCGGGAACGTGCCCAATATATGTCCGTGCCATCCTCGAAAATGACATAGACAAGGGAGAACCCAAAGAAAGAAAACCCCCTGACATTCTTTGCGTGGGGGACGGATAGCATAGCCGTCGTGAGCGGGTATGTGACTTGATCTTCAACCACCTGCGGTGCCTGGCCGGTGTATGGTGTGTAGATGATGACTTGCACGTCACTGAGGTCCGGTATCGCGTCCACAGGGGTGTTCAGCATCGCCCATATCCCCAGCATGAAGGCAAGGAGGGTCACTACAATGACGAAGATCCGGTTTTCTACAGATTTCTCTATGATCGAACGAACCATGCCACTTGCCTCTATTGTTTCTTCTTGACTAAATCCATGCCGCAGATGGGGCACTGTCCGGGTTGTTCCTGTACAATCTGCGGATGCATGGGGCAGGTATAGAGCGCTTTGCTGATCTCTTCATCAGTGTGTTCGTGAGCATCTGCCCCTTGTGTTGACTGGAGCTGGTTCTCCATAAACTTCTTGACGGCTTCCTGTAACTGACTTTCAGAGTCGAGCAGGAATTGGCCGCTTGTAACCACGGTCTCTCCTTCCTCCAGACCTGCAACGATCTCGGTCACGTAGTTGTCGCCAACAAGTCCCGTCTCAACCTCTCTGGGTTCGTATTTGCCTGGGGTCTTGGTTACGAAAACGACCTTACGCTTTCCTGTGTGGATAATTGATTCTGAGGGAATGATCAGCCTCTCATCATCCGACTGGGCGTTGATGAGCAGGCCTGCAATCATGCCGGGCTTCAGTTTCAAATCAGGATTCTCCAGTTCTACCCGAACGGTCAGAGTCCTCGTCTGAGGACTCAGTGTTGGATAGATGTATGCGATCTCTCCCTGGTAAACATCGAACCCCGGGATGGAGAAATCGATTTCTACCTGTGCGCCGTTTTTGACCCATGGCGCGTCAAAGTCATACACCTCTCCCTTGAGCCACACGTTGCTCAGGTCAATGATTGTGTACAGGTTCTTTCCTGAAGTAATGCGGGAGCCTTTCGCAATGTCCATTGTCTCGATGAATCCTGATGCCGGGGAAGAAATAGTGATCAGGCGCTTTGGTTTCATCTCTTCTCGAATCCTCTTTATTTGCCAGGCTGGCACATCCCACAACTTGAGCCGGCTTTCAGCAGACTGTGTTATGCTATTCTCTTCGCCATATCTTTTCAGGGCGAGGATGTACTCTTTCTGTGCTGAAAAGACTTCAGGCGAGTAAATAGCAAACAGCTTGTCCCCTTTTGCTACATATTTGCCCAGCTTATCAGCCCATAGTTTCTCAACCCAGCCCGAGAATCTGAGATTGACAACTGCAAGTGCATCTTCAGGTGTCTCAAGGCGGCCAAACGTGCGGATATGTCGATACACAATGCCCCACTTAACGTGATCAACCCTCACGCCCATATTCTGCACTGTAACGGGGTCTACTCGGATAGTGCCTTGATCCCCAGGCCCCTCTCCTTTCTGACCAGGACTTTTCTGAGGGACGAGATCCATACCGCAAATGGGACACTGTCCGGGCTGTTCTTGTACGATCTGTGGATGCATGGGGCAAGTGTAGAGCGTCTGGCCTCCGTGTTGATGAACATCATTGGCGGCATGCAGCCACTTAGGAGAGAAGTAATGGCTTGGGCCGTTGTTGCTCACCAGGCCAGCCAGGCATGATATGGAAACACCAACAAACAAGAGCACCATGTACTTTTTCATGACTTGTCCTCATCTTCGGTGACCGGAGGCTCACCTGCGAGGAGCTCAATCTCAAGGGACATCAAAACGGTCTGAGCCCGTGCAACAGCAACAACTTCCTCGAAACTGAGCAGCTGCAACTCAGCCTGATACAGTGAGCTGAACTCGGTTCTGCCTACCTGCCATGCCGAAAGTGCTGCTTCCAGCGTTGCCTCTGCATCCGGAATCAGCCGCTCGCTGTAGGTTAAGGCCTTCTGATAATTTCTTTCCCACTTTGAAAGGCTCGTTTCAATGTTAGCAGAAATCCCATCCAGGAGTGATTTATATTTCTCTTGAGAAGCGCGTGCGTTCGCTATATGGACTCCTTTTTTTGCTTCATACCTCCCCGTGTAATCAACCGGAATCGGTACACTCAAACCCACCGACAGGAAATCCTCCCCCTGATCCAGGCCTGCTTCCTCCCTGATCCTGTATCCTGTCCACAGCGTTATGTCGGGGTATCTTTCGTGCCCTTCCCTGTCTGCGGCACGACGTTCCATCTCTGTTTTTTTCTGCCACGCCTTAAGGAGTTCGCGTTCGTTCTGTGCCCGCTCGGTGAGCTGATTCAGCGTCGCAGTACTTCTTACCAGGGGGATCTCGTTAGCGCTTTCAATGTGGACATTCACATCCCGATGCAGCACACTGTTTATGGTTGCAGTCAGCTCCCGTTCTTTCTGGGTGAAATCGTCTATCTCGTCAGTGAGTTTCTCTTTCAGTACGACCAGCTTCAAAATGTCCTGCTGATTTGCTTCACCCGAAGCATACTTTGCCTTGACGGCTTCAAGCAGATAGTCGACTTCAGTAATGTGCTTTTTCCTGATTTCCCTGAGTCTTCTGACAAGCACCAGCTTCCAGTAGAACTGTTTTATCTTCCCCCTGAGTTGACCCTTGAGTTCCTCGAGCTCACAGCGCTGCACGTCCACGTGTGCTGCAGCCACAGCCCGCCTTCTGTCGTTTTTCCCGGGGAACGGAAAGGTCTGCTTTAATACCAGCTCGATGCCGCTCATGGGGTGATGACCCAGAGACAGATTGCTCAAGGGCATATTGCTGTATACGACTGCGAAGACAGGGTCTTGCCACATCACCGATGCTTTCTCCTGCTCTTTCAGGGCATCTACTTGATGCTTCAGCATGGAAACCTCTGGATTTGCTTCAGCCGCAAGTTCGGCAAGCTGATCCGGAACACTGCTTGCCATGGCAGTGTTGAAGAAAACCGTGACCAAACTCATGAGAACCACAAGAGCTGAGAGTCTCATTGCTCCTCTTCCTCCTCCAGTTAATCCGTAGGGCCTTTTTTCCCGTACATGGCGTTACCTTCTTATATTCTGGTTGTCTGTCGACCATCGACCGACTCAGCACTTTTTTGAGGTGTTGTCTGCGGCGCTAAGGCCAACATCCGGTCCAGGGCCAACCCCGCATCAGATTTTGTCGCTTCAGGCACCGTGACCACGTTAACCTGCCCTATATTCTCCAGGGTCCACAATAGGTTTTCGGGGTTAATCTTGAACATGTTTGGACACAAAGAGTAATGCAGATCTAACACCTTTTTGTCCAGATTTTCCAGGGCCAGGCGTTTCACAAGATTGACTTCGGTCCCAATGATAATCGTGGCCCCCGCCGGGGCGTTTTCCACGTACTTCACAATGAAGCTGGTTGAGCCGACCGCATCGGCCAGGGCAACCACCTCCTGCGTACATTCGGGATGAACCACAATCTTACCTTCCGGGAACCTATCACGCATTTTCAAGACGTGTTCTACCTTGAAGCGGGTGTGGACCAGGCAATAGCCATCCCAGAGGATCACTCTGGCGCTCCTGATGGCCTCCTGGGTATTGCCGCCCAGTGGTTTGTGTGGATCCCATACGATCATCTCGTCGGCCGGGATTTCCATCTGATTTCCGGTATTGCGCCCCAAATGCTGGTCCGGAAAGAACAAAATCTTCTCGCGCTCGCCAAATCCCCAGTGAAACGCATCCAGGGCATTGGACGAAGTGCACACTGCGCCGCCTCGGTGGCCGCAAAAGGCCTTTAGAGCAGAGTCAGAGTTCATATAGACAATTGGCATGACCGCTTCCTCGCCGGTCAAAGAGGTGATCTCGTCCCAGGCTTTTTCCACAATATAGATGTCAGCCATGTCAGCCATCCAGCATCCGGCCTCAGGGTCTGGTATCTGAACCGTCTGATGGGGCTGGGATAGGATTTCTGCACTTTCTGCCATGAAATGCACGCCGCAGAAGACAATGAAATTGGCATCTTTGTCTGCGGCGGCCTTTTGAGAAAGCCCAAAGGAATCTCCACGATAGTCACCTACGTCCACAATCTCTTTTCGTTGATAATGGTGCGTCAGAATAAGGAGTTTTTTTCCCAAGGCCTTTCTTATTCCCGGAATCTGCTCTATGATTTGTTGTTCATTAGGATGATCGTTCATCTAACCCTCAGTAAAGGCGCTATTTTTGAAAATGTAAGATCACTTCTTCTGAAAAGACTTTTTACGACCCTTTGACCGCCGATTCAGCTCGCGGTCTTTTGGCTTAATCATGTCAGCCAACGTGATAGCATTTAGCTCCCGGGACATGGCACCTGTAGCTGTTTCCCATATGCCGCGTGTCAGACACGTCCCAGACCTATCGCAAATTTCCGGATTTTCGATACATTCAGACAGATTAATCCCTCCCTCGAGCAGCTCCACGATTTCTCCAACAGTTATTTCCTCAGGAGGCTTTGCCAGCATATGGCCCCCATTGCGGCCACGAACGCTCTTGACATAGTTGGCTTTCTTCAAGGGGATAATGAGTTGCTCAAGATACTTGACGGAGATTCCCTGACGTGCCGCAATTCCTCCGATTTGAACGGGGCCATCGTCATAACGACCTGCCAGTTCGATCATCATTCTGGTAGCGTACCGACTTCTGGTTGATAATCTCATGCTATGGTTTCCGCGTCACAGGGGAATTATGTACACACGTCCCCTTCATTCCTTTCTCAGGAACCTCTGGATATTAGTCTACTAAACCAATGTTGATTAATTTAGTATACTTTAAACATGTTGTACCATTGTGTCAACAAATCATTGATTCTTCCCGGTAGTTTGGGCCGCCTTTTGACGTGTGGCGGTTTTTCATATAGAAGGAGAATCTCAAAAGGAGTATAATGTTTGCAATGTGTCCAACAGATATTGACAAACGAAATGCAGAGAGCAAGCAGGAGGG
>JAFDFO010000235.1 GCA_019309815.1 Deltaproteobacteria bacterium | reverse complement strand
TCTGGAGGGTGTAAAGTGACCTTTGCATCCCAACCGTCGGCCGTCCGTCTAACTCCATGACAGGCCCTTCCCCCAAGTCTGCATAGACGCCGGTCATGTGGGCACGCCAGATCTCATCTCTCAGTTTGAAGTGGTTTTCTTCTTTTGGGCCCTTCTTTCCGACCATTTCATACCGGCCGCACTCTCCACCCCAGATGCTCTTCCTGCCGTCAAAGTCGTATATCTTGAGCTTGCACTGGTTGTGACAGTTGGAGTCTGCCCGGCAGATCTTCTCCTTGTAAACCATACGATCATTTATGGCGCTGTCCAATCCCCGGCAGACACTTTCCCTGTTGTTCTCGCGAGCCATCTTCTGCTGCACGCTTATGGCTGCACCGAAAGCCCCAAGCACTTCCCTGTGCTTGGGGACGACAAGACCACGACCCAGGACATTCTCAAAAGCAGCAACGACACCCTTGTTTAGGGAAGGCCCGCCTAGAAACATAACCCTTTGACCGATCTTCCTCTTCTCTACAACCCGGTTGAGATAGTTGTGGACAATGGCATAACAAAGGCCCCCTATGAGATCGTTCTTTAAGACTCCTCTTTGATGATAGGAAACAAGGTCTGATTCCATAAAGACAGTACATCGCTCCGCCAGTTTAATTGGACGATCTGTGGAGAGAGCGATTTCCTGAAATTCATCCACGATATTGATTCCGTACTTGTTGGCCAGTTCGTGGAGGAAGCTCCCGGTGCCGGCCGCGCACACCTTGTTCATGTCAAAATCGAGCGGATAGGTATTGGCTATAGAAATGTACTTCGAGTCTTGACCGCCAATTTCGAAAATAGTGTCGACCGATGCATCGATTTCTACGGCACCCCTGGCGTGAGCTGTGATTTCATCAATGATGAGATCTGCATTCAGAAAATCTCCCACCACGTTTCTGCCTGATCCGGTGGTGGCGGTTCCGAGGATTTCAATCTTGTCTCCCATGTCATCTCGAATGACTTCCAACAGCCGTTGCGTCACCTCAACCGGCTTTCCCTGGGTGTGGACATATTCCTTGTGAATGATTTCCCGGTTCTCAGTGATGAGGGCATGCTTCGTGGTTGTTGAACCAATGTCGATGCCCAGATACACGCCGATCTTTGTCTGGGTCGGCCCTTTTCGAACGGCATTGTCCTCTGGAAAATCCGTCTGCTTCAACTCTAATTTTGGGGCCACAGGGAGTGACAATGAATCTTGTTCCCTGATAGCAGTGGCCCCGTCCAGATTCAGGGTGTTCTCTATCCCCGATTCAAGGGCCTGCAGAGCGACTCCCAGGGCACCAACCGAGGTATTGTGCTCGGGAACAACTACACCCGGAAAATAGCTTTCAAAGGCACGCACCTGGAGCTCGTTCATCGAAAGTCCCCCAACAAAAAGAATCGGCGGTTGAAGGACCCGATTGGAAACAATGGTGCTCATGTAGTTTCTGGCGTTCCCTATGTGCAGTCCATAAATAATGTCTTCTAGTTTCTCCCCTTTGTTCTGAAGGTGGATCATGTCTGACTTGGTAAAGACCGTGCACCGGCAGGCCACGTTGGCCGGGCTCTCACTACTGAGGCCCAGCTTGATGAAGTCACCAAGTATGCTGTCGATCTGATCTTGAGATATGTCTACTGTCTTGTCGTAGATGGATGTGGCCAGTCTTTGTGCCTGTTGGTCAATAAAGGATCCGGTGCCGGATGCACACGGGCCATTGGTATTGAAGTACTCAAGTTCCCAGCTGTCATCATCATGGTTGATCTGAAAAAGGGCCGTGTCCTGTCCTCCCATGCTGATGATCGTGCGCACATCCGGCTCTACATACACCCCACCCAATACCTGGCTAATGGTCTCGAATTCATAGAAACCGCCCATCTGTTGGCAAATGTTCTGCCCATGATTCCCTGTAAAGGCGATGGCCTTGATGCTTTTTCTGCCGAATCTCGCGTACAATGAATGGAGAAGCGTCAGAACTTCTTCCTCAACTCTTCCGAGATGGCGCTTGTACGGGGGCTCATAAACGATTTCTTTGGCGTGATTGACGACACAACAGTTCAGGCTTACGGACCCGGCATCAATGCCCACATAATATCTGCCCAAGTTATTGTCTTTTCTGTCAGTCATGGTTTCTGATGATGTTGTGTGATCAGTAGGATTTAAAGGCCTTCCTTATCTTTTCCAAGCCTTGTCTGTCAAGGAATATAGCCGCATACATTAAACTATAATCCATCTCAAAATGTGGGTCAGGGCTCAGGGCAAGGCGCGGGACAGCGAAAAAAGGGAGTCCCGCTGTAAGCGGGATGAACTTAAAGACCTTAAACGGTTTCGCAATCCCGCCGCAGAATAAATTCCAGCGTAAGGTCTATACGTAAGATTACTACTAGAACCTATCTCAAAAACACATTTAAGGCTTGGTAGTCCAGTCGGCAAGCCTCAAAGAGCGGGAGTAATGGAGTGGTGGAGTAATGGAGTACTGGAAAAGAACGAAAGAACAACTGCTTTTTTCATAACCAACACTCCAATACTCCAGTACTCCAACACTTCGGAATTAGTCTGCCGTCTCGGCCCTGAAGCCTGATTGGGATTTTTGAGATGGCTTGTAGTTTTGATGAACAACTGGTCCATACAGGAGCCGCTCATTTCTTCCAAACGCCCCCGGACACAATGACACAAAAAAAAGAATCAAATAAGATCGTTATCAATGCGGTTGATCCCGAAGAATGCCGGATTGCCCTTGTAAAAGGGGGCCGCCTTGAGAACTTCAGCATCGAGACCGCAGCTGGTGAAATCACCCGGGGAAACATTTACAAAGGAGTGGTGGTGGGAGTGGAGCCAAGCTTGCAAGCGGCCTTCATTGACTACGGTGCGGAAAGAAACGGCTTCTTGCAGCAAGATGATATCCACAGCGACTACTATATTGACAAGCCTGGAACTGACGAGAAAAGGGCTCGTGGTATCAAGCACCTCATTCAGCGCGGGCAAGAGCTCCTGGTTCAGGTGATAAAAGAGCCGATCCTGAAAAAGGGGGCTTTGCTCACCACTTACATTTCTTTGGCCGGGCGTTATGTTGTATTGATGCCGGGCGGGAAAACCTCCGGGATTTCGAGAAAAATCGAAGATGAACGAGAGAGACAGCGTTTAAAAGACGTCATCGACTCTCTAAAGGTCCCGGAAGGTTTCAGCACCATTGTTCGTACAGCGGGTGAGCACCACAAAAAACGTGACATTTCCAAAGACATCCATTACCTCCAACGTCTCTGGAAGAATATCAAGAAACAGGGCATCCCCAGCCCTGCCCCTTCCATCATTTATAAGGAACGTCACCTGGCCATTCGGGTCATCCGTGATCATTTTTCCACGGATGTCACGGAGGTTCTCATAGACGACAAGGACGTCTTCCGGGATGTGAAGGATTTCATGCGCATCATATCTCCCAGACACACAAAAACCGTTAAGCTATACAAAGACCCACAACCGATCTTCAGCAGGAATAAGATCGAGGACCAAATTGCCTCCATCTTCGCCAGCAAAGTGCCTCTAAAATCAGGGGGCCACATCGTCATTAGTCCGACAGAGGCATTAGTCTCTGTTGATGTCAATTCCGGCAAAGCCACACGCAAAGGGTCTATGGAAGAAACCGCATTCGCGATCAACATGGAAGCAGCGGCAGAGATTTCCAGTCAACTTCGCCTCCGGGATTTGGGTGGCCTCATAGTCGTGGATTTCATTGATATGCGCGAACGAAAACATATTTCGTCCGTGGAAAAGGCCATGAGACAGCATACTAAGTTGGACAAAGCCCGAATCAACCTGGGACGAATCTCCAAGTTTGGTCTCATGGAAATGGCCCGACAAAGGATTGCCGCGTCCGTGGAGTATGGTAGCTTTATGCCGTGCCCGCATTGTCAAGGAAAAGGTCTTGTGCCCTCCGCCGAGAGACTCGCGCTCGAATTTCTGCGACGGCTCCGCTCGGAAACCCCTAATGAAAATATCACGGAAGTAAAAGGAATTGTTCCAATCAAGGTGGCCAGTTACTTACTGAACAGGAAGCGCAAGGAAATCTTGGACATGGAGGTGGAACGAAATCTGAAGATCACCATAGAGGGAGACCCTGTTATGCAACCCGGTGAAAGTCGAATTGTCCGGGAGTAATGCGGCGCTCATGCTTCCCAACGCATGGGTTACCGCGGCATCAGCTGGGGTCTGGCAGCTTTCGGTTTTGGAATCTCCTTGACCTCTACTCGGTTTTCGGGTAAATCCCGCCTCGACACTCTGTGGCTCTGCCCAGGGTGTTTTGAACATCAGGCCTTCTGCAGCGTCATTTGTTCTTGGCGTGCGACCTAAAGGATTTCAGGTATGACTTGGGACGGATTCGTTGGCGTCTTACTAAACATCCTGCATACGCAAACCGGGATTTTCAATCTTCACTACAAGCTCATGATCATGTGGGGCATCGGCCTCTTCTTTATCTACTTGGCCGTAGCAAAAAAATACGAGCCCTTGCTTCTCCTACCCATCGGTTTTGGAATCTTTGTCGTCAACTTTCCCCTCACCCCCCTCATGGGTTTTGACGAGCACGGCAAAAGAGAGCTCTTCAACATTTTTTATCATTATGGCATAGAATGGGAGGTCATCCCGTGTCTTATATTTCTGGGACTCGGGGCCATGACCGATTTCGGTCCTCTTATTGCCAACCCCAAAACCCTGGTTATTGGGGCCGGAGCCCAACTCGGGGTATTTGTCACTTTCGTAGGGGTCCTCCTGTGTGGATTTACCCTGAAGGAAGCCGCATCGGTCGGTATCATAGGGGGCGCTGACGGACCTACCACGATCTACCTCACCGCCAAGCTGGCACCCCATCTCCTTGGAGCCAACGCCCTGGCTGCTTACTCGTATATGGCCATGGTCCCGCTCATTCAACCCCCGATTATGAGGCTTCTCACTTCCAAGAGAGAACGAAAAATCATTATGAAGCAGCTGAGACCCGTGTCGAAGGTTGAAAAAACGTGCTTCCCCCTGATTGTAACGGCGGTTATTGCACTCCTGGTTCCCGCAGTAACGCCTCTCATGGGGATGTTTATGTTGGGAAACTTCATGCGGGAAAGCGGTGTCGTGGACAGGCTGGCTGGATCGGCCCAAGGCTCCCTCATGAATATCGTAACCATATTTCTGGGCGTCTCCGTGGGTGCCACCATGCAAGCTGAGAAATTTCTCACAGCCAAGCCATTGCTCATTTTCACTTTTGGGCTGGTGGATTTTGCTATTTGCACCATGGGAGGAATCCTGACGGTCAAGATCATGAACCTCTTTCTCAAGGACAAGATGAATCCCCTCATCGGTTCGGCAGGCGTTTCAGCCGTTCCCATGGCAGCGCGTGTCTCGCAGGTGGTGGGCCAACAGGAGGATCCGCACAACTTCTTGCTCATGCATTCTATTGGGCCAAATCTTGCGGGAGTGATTGGTAGTGCGTCTGCGGCGGGCATGTTTATTGCCATGTTTGGTTAGGTAAAAAAGTGTACTAGATCTGAGTACGGAACCGGGCGAATGCGGAATGCGGAACCAGACGAATGTAGAATGCGGAGTGCAGAATGCGGAGTGCGGAACCAGGCGAATGCGGAACTCGGGGATGTTTTGCGCCAGGCGCAATAACAAGGCATAGCGCATGGTGCATAGGGCATAGCGTTTCTTCTTTTACGCTCTGCGCTCTGCGCTTTGCGCTATGCCGATTCCGGCTTTTGCCAACAAAGAGCTATTGACTATGGAACAGATAGACTGGGGATACGCGCTTTCCACATTAGTAATACGGTTTGTAGGCATTTTTGTGGTGCTCGGTATGCTTCAGATCGTCATGCAGATCTCGGGTAGGTATGCTTCAGATCGTCATGCAGATCTCGGGTAGGATTTTTGCCCGTCTGGATGCCAGGAAGGAGTCCAAGGAGTTGCCTGGTTCAAAAGGCCTGACCCCGGAAGAAGTCGCTGCCATAGCCCTCACCCTCTATCTGGACGAAAGGAACGACTAAAGTCGGTGGTCCATAGTGTCATGTCCCATAAGTTGCAAGCCATAGATGATATCACGGTTGATTCGACAAGACGCCAAATTCGAAGCACGAAATTCGAAATTCGAAACAATGACCAAAACCCGTAATGTTCTCAAGGCGCATGCCGCAATTTTCTAATGTTCTAAACCGTGAACCGTTTCGGTCATTTGAATTTTGGTCATTCGGATTTGTTTAGGATTTCGTGCTTCGAATTTCGGATTTATGACATCATCTTTGGGAATTCTGTCAGTTGCATGTGAGGTAACACTAGCTCTCGACAGCCTTAAGCTTTCCTCTTTTCACGTCCACCAGACCCAACATCGCCATCCCTACGACAAAGAATAGGATCAGCGAAACAATAGCATTGCGCGGGTTGTCTGAGAGGTCCGTAATCAATCCAAAAACCAGAGGGCCGAAGATAGACGCAAACTTTCCGCTGATCGTAAAGAAGCCAAAGAACTCAGCCGGTCTCGCTTTAGGAATCAACTGTGCGTACAGGGACCGGCTGATGGCCTGGCTGCCCCCCAGAACAAGACCTACCGTTCCGCCAAGTATCCAGAATTCAAACGCCGATGTTAAAAAATAAGCATACGTCACAATACCAACCCACAATACCAACGCTATCATGATCGATTTTTTGGATCCGATGCGCTCCGCCAGCCTCGCAAAGACGAGTGCCCCCGGCCAGGCAACAAACTGCGTCAAGAGAAGCGTGCCGATGAGTGTCCCTGTATCAATGCCCAGGGCGGTCTTGCCAAAGATCGCCGCCATGACGATGACAGTCTGAATACCATCGTTGTAGATAAGGAAGGCGCCAAGAAACCACATCAAGTCCCGATAGTGACGAAACGATCTTACCGTGCTGTAAATGCGGCCAAAGCTGTGCGACAGGTATGAAAAATCCTTGGGTTTGTGATGTGAACGCCCAATCTCGGGAACCCAGATAAAAAGGGGAATTGCAAAAAAGCCCCACCATATTCCCACGGAAGCAAGGCTTATCCGTATGCTCAATGATTTGTCCGCTATTCCAAAAGTGTCATGGTAGGTAATCATTACGACGTGGACTGCCAGCAAAAGTCCTCCGCCGATGTAACCATAGGCGTATCCTCTCCCCGAGACCGAATCCATTTTGTTTGCACCCGCTATCTCGGGCAAAAAGGCGTTGTAAAAGGTCGCGCTGCCGGCAAATCCAATGTTGGCTGCTACGAATAGCATGAGACAAAGCCAGTAGTCGCCTTCCTGCACCAAGAACAGGAGCGATGTAAGAACCACACCGCCATAAGTAAAAAAGAAAAGGAATCTTTTTTTTGAGCTGGTAATATCGGCGAGGGCTCCAAGGATCGGAGCTGACAGGGCGGTCACAAGGAGGGAGAAAGATATCCCGTAGGCCCAAACCGAACTTGCCGTGGTCGTGAAGTTCCAGAAGCCAGTGAGGCAAAATAGACCGGAAGGATAGCGGCCAAGATGGTTGTGGCGAAAGCTGAGTTTGCCCAGTCATACATGCACCAGGCAAATATGGCCCTTTTTCCCTCTGGTCCGGCCCGTGATTTCATGTTAGCTTTCTGCACTGCCTGTTGCGAGTTACGAGTTACGGGTTGCGAGTCCTATATAACCTCTTAAAACAGATTTATGGCCAAAGAGCTAACCCACATATTAATCGCACACGATGTGCTAGAGCGATTGAGCGGCGACCAGCCCCTATTGGCCCAAGTCATCCGGAAGAATGCCTCAGCCTATTACCTGGGTTCTATCATCCCAGATGCCCTCTTTTACGATTTGCCCCCGTTCTGTTTCAATCCCAAGAAGCATATTTGGATCTCTAGGGCTCTGCACCATAAAGACAGGGGAATAAATGATCAAAAGGCTGTGAGC
>JAFDFO010000234.1 GCA_019309815.1 Deltaproteobacteria bacterium | reverse complement strand
CTTGAAGTTTTTTGTGAGGCAAGAGCTTCGCAGCCCCTCTGCATTGTTCACCAGGTCGGCCGAGGCCTGATCAATAGCTACCGGATCTGTTGAGGCCACGATGCCAATGTCAGGGACAATGGGGGCATCATTATGGGGATAACAGTCGCATGCCGGCGACACCTGAGTGATGAAGTTGAGAAAGATGGCCGTGTCTTCTTTCCCTTTAAGAACGCCTGCCGTGTATTCGACCATATTTTCCAGGAAAACGGGAATCGCCTGGTTCCACTGAATCTGGATGGCTTGATTGGGACAGATGAGGATGCACTCTCCACACCCCACGCATTTTTTCTGATCGATCTTCGCCTTTTCTTTGACCATGGAGATAGCCTCTTGGGCACAGTAGGCTAAACAGTCCCCGCATCCCACGCACTTTTTGCTCTTGACCTTAGGGGAGACCGTGGAATGCTGAGCGAGTTTTCCTTTTCGTGACGCACATCCCATTCCGATATTCTTGATTGTCCCTCCAAAGCCTGAAAGTTCATGGCCCTTGAAGTGAGCGACACTCACGATAGTGTTGGCCCGGACAATCTCAGCACCAATATAGACCTTCTTGAACCGCTTCAAGTTGACCGACACCGCTTTTTCATAACCACCTCGAAGGCCATCGGCGATAATGAGCGGGGCGTCTACCACCGCATACGTGAAACCGTTCAGAATAGCCGTCCTCAAATGCGCAACCGAGTCACTCCGGGTTCCAACGTAAAGCGTGTTGGCATCGGTCAGAAAAGGAGAACCCCCGGTCTCTTTGATGCTATCTACGACCTTGCGAAGAAAAACAGGCCGAACGTAAGCTGTGTTTCCTGTCTCTCCGAAATGGAGTTTGATGGCCACCAGGGCCCTCTCCTTGATCCTTTCTGCCAGGCCCACGGCGTCGAGCAGATGCTTAACCTTGTCCACAAGATTTCCACTCGGTTTTGCCCGAAGGTCGGCGAAGTATACGGGAGTTTTCATAATTTTTTCCTTCATCCAAGTGCGCCGAAGTGCACTTTAGGCACTTTTTTTATTTGTTTTCGTCCAGGCGCTGAGCAATCAATTCTGCGGCTTTTTTCCCGGAAAGGAGCATTCCTCCGAAGATGGGGCCCATCCGGTAAGAACCGAACGTGGCATTGGCAGCCATCCCCGCCACATACACCCCCGGAAAGGCCTCGCGGGTATTTTCCAGGGTGGAGTTCTCCGCCGCCTCAGCCCACAGGGACTTTTCGCCCATCACATCGCCTGTTTTTGTCAATAGCTTAGACCCGGATTTTTTCACAATGATGTGCATCAGTTCGATGGCATGTCCCGTGGCATCGAGGGTGTAGCGTGTACGGACAGTTAGAGGGTCTACGTGGAGCCGAGCCATTTCAACGGCCGTCCAATTGATGACAAGGCCGACCACCCTGGCCGATTCCGGACCATCAGACCGCCGGACCATGACATCTTCAACACACATAAGATTGAAGATTCTTACTCCCGCCTTGCAGGCCTTGGAGGCCAAAGTCGTGACAGCTTCCACAGCATCTGCCGTGTAGTATCCTGTTTGAAAGAGGTGGGTGGAAATACCCAGCTCATCAAGAATCTCTTTCCCTTCATCCTGAACCACGATCTCATTGAACATCATGCCGCCGCCCCACATCCCGCCTCCGACACTCAGGTTTCGCTCAAAGAGGGCGACCTTCCTGCCGTTCTTGGCGAGGTAATAGGCTGCTACCAACCCGGCCGGCCCTCCGCCGACAACGGCAACATCGAGATCGAGGTAATCGGTCCATTTTTGCGTAAAACGGTCTATGATCGCTCTCGTGATAATCTGCTCATCCAATTTCATCGTTCAACCTCTCAAGTTCTCGTTCAGTTCACATAAAAGCCAACTTCTATACGAGAAATTGGCAGGACCGCCGACAAGAAGAATCTGTGGGTGAGTACTGCGTGTTAGCAACTGAGATTCTGCGAGTCAAGAAGTTTGTCCCGGTCGTCGAATTCAAAGAAGGCTTTCTGAACCCAAAATGTTAGAGCCTCGATTCCGATGATGGCGTTTGCCGGAATTCCTTCAGCCTTCCCCCTCTGCAAGTGCTTGGACGACCTCGGGTGTGGCGTGGAATCATACTGTAAGATCCTGAATTTTAGCAATTTTCCAGGATAGTGTCAGGGTACGCTTTTTCCCATCTTTCCTGACATCTTGCCCTTGACAAACCGGGCATTTTGTACTAAAAGGAGCAGTCTATTTTCTGACCATTTCAAACTCGGAAACGCTTGTTGTTTGGGCACATTCGGATCAGCAGGCGTGGGAGATTCTGACCTGAGGAAATACAGATAGACAACACAATAGAATAATAGGAAAGGAGGGGAGGCCTAAATACCCTGAACGTATAGTTTTTTGGTTAAGATTTGTGTTCGACTAATTTTAAGTCCAATAGAGAAAGGAGAAGTGAGAAAATGTCAAAGTTGATTCCACCCCATGGCGGAAAAGGCTTGGTATGCAGCCTACTTGAAGGCGCCGAATTAGACGCAGAGAAGAAGAAAGCCGAAGGCCTGAAGAAGGTTGAAATCAGCCCGCGTGAAAACGGCGACTTGCTGATGATGGGCATCGGCGCATTCAGCCCCCTGGACGGCTTCATGACAAAGGCTGATTGGAAAGGCGTGTGCGAGAACTTCCTTATGGCCGATGGGACCTTCTGGCCAGTTCCCGTGACCATGTCCTGCTCCAAAGAAGATGCCGACGCTATCAATGAAGGTGATGAGATTGCCCTTTTTGACCCCGCACTTAACGAAATCAGGGCAACCATGAAGGTTACCGAGAAATTCGAAATGACTGAGGCGGACAAGAAATGGGAGTGCGAAAAAATCTTCATGGGTGAGGGTGTCCCCACGGCTGAGGAGTTCTGGAAGATCGCCAAAGAGGATCATCCCGGCGTCGAGATGGTCATGAACCAGAAAGACTTCAACCTTGCCGGATCAGTCAAGGTCTTGGGAGAGGCCGAGTTTCCCACCAAGTACGCGGGTATCTACATGAGACCTGCTGAATCACGGAAGATTTTTGAGGATAGAGGTTGGACCGAAGTTGCGGCCATGCAGCTCAGAAATCCCATGCACAGATCCCACGAGTACCTGTGCAAGATCGCTGTCGAGGTCTGTGACGGGGTGTTCATCCACTCGCTCGTTGGGAATTTGAAGCCGGGTGATATTCCTGCGGACACGCGCATCAAGTGCATTCAAGTCCTTGTCGACAAGTACTTTGTATCAGACAAGGTCGTTCAGGGCGGATATCCCATGGACATGCGCTATGCCGGGCCAAGAGAAGGACTGCTCCACTCATGCTTCCGCCAGAACTACGGCGTTTCCCGTATGATCATCGGTCGTGACCACGCAGGCGTGGGCGACTTCTACGGCATGTTTGAAGCACAGACCATCTTTGATAAGATCCCGTATCCGGAAGAAACGGGGAAGGCCCTGCTTTGCAGGCCCCTGAAAATCGACTGGACTTTCTACTGTCACAAGTGTGACGGAATGGCTTCCCTGAGGACCTGCCCCCATGGCAAGGAAGACCGGGTCATCCTGAGCGGAACCATGCTCCGTAAGATGCTG
>JAFDFO010000233.1 GCA_019309815.1 Deltaproteobacteria bacterium | reverse complement strand
TAATTTGAGTCCTAACGGTGATGAAGGTCCTGTGACGATTGCTGCAATGGTTCGTCCGAAAACACCGCGGCGTTCACCAGAGAAGACAATGCGAGTCCTGAAATCCGTAAAGAAGAAATATGGAGACAGGGTGGCTGTCACTATTTTTGGCTGTGAATCAGACGACCCCCAATTCCTTAGGCTCCCTCGCGACTTCGTATTTGACCACCGAGGCATATTGATTAGAGAAGAGGTGGCTGATCTTCTGCGGCATATAGACATTTTCATCGATCTTTCTGAATACCAGGCCTTTGGACGAGCTGGCTTGGAAGCTATGGCATGTGGTTGTGCCACAATTCTTCCAGGAAACTGCGGCACATCAGAGTATGCAACGCACCGTGGCAATACCTTGCTGGTTAATACTCAGGATGCCAATGAAGTGATTAGAGCAATAGAGGAATTGATTGAGAGTGACAAGTTGCGAAAAGACATATCAAGGAAAGGCATTTCCACGGCATTGAATTACAATATCACCAAGGCCGTTATTTCAGAGCTCATGTTGTTTAGAGAGGCCATCAGCAAAAGACATCGGGCCAATTAGCACGATATTTTGTGGGCTCAGTGGACTATGACTCCGGCAATTGCCCATGTCACACTTCCCTAAGGTAGCTCTTGTAATCATCCTGGTTTTCAGTGCGGTAATCACCAGTGTGTCAGGTACCATCCAGTCACCAAGAACGCTGCCTGACGAGCGCCATCATTACTTATATATCATCAAGTATGTCGCCGAACACTTCGCGCTATGCCTTGGACAATATGAGCGTTGAATTGGCTGCCTTGATCTTTGAACATTCATGGTGGGGAATAGTTGAGTGGTAGCGCTGGCATTAGCTGGCTACGACTTTATCGACTTTGGGGCTTCTGAAGGCGGGAGTATCGAGTTTGCCAGGGCTCGTCTCGGGGGGACCAAGGGAGTGGGCATAGATATAGACCCCAAGAAAGTCGAGCAGATGTTGCAGGTTGGATACGATTGTATTCAAGGGGACATTACACAGCTGGACCTTCCACCCAACTCAGTCCGGTTTGTGACGATGAGTCATGTGCTGGAACATCTTCCCGACCTTGGGGCTGTTTGCAAGGCCATAGAATGTGCAGCCAAAGTAGCATCTGAGTTTCTATTTATCCAAGGCCCATATTTTGACGCAGATGAATATCTGGAAGGACTTGGATTGAGGCCTTTCTGGTCGTACTGGAGCGGTCATCGCTGTCACCTGAAGACCGAGGATCTTCGCTCTATTTTGTTAGATCTTGGGCTTGAGGACTTCAACATGCAGGTTTATAACAAGGTCAAGGATTCGAATGATCGGGCTATCCACCCTTGGAACTCACCAATAAATTCTCATGAGTATGACCCTAATATTCATCCTCCAAAACCCTCCATACGGTTTTCCGAGCCGGTATACAGAGAAATGGTCTGCTGCGTGAGACTTCGCCCGGTTGAGAATTGGAAAGGAATTATAGATGCTAGAAGAGAAAGGACTATTCTAGAAAAAGTCGTGATTGCTATGATTCCTGCAAAATTGGCTTCTGCAGTTCCCCAACCCATCAAGACCAGCGTTAAGAAGCAATTAACGAGATTCTTTCCAAACTGATTTAAGCTGCCTCTCTTACTGCAAGTAAGGCAAAGAAATCCTTCAGATAGATTCCAATAGACAGTTATTTCTTCTAAGGGGCGTCAAGCAGCCGGATGGAATTGCATGTGATCATATCGATACTCCACCTTGTTGTACTATTCCCCTTGCGAGCCCACAGAGCTGCAGTAAAGGTTGCGGGTGTAGTATGGTATTTTCCCTCAGGATGGGAAATTCAGATGACATGGATCTGTCTTTGAGGTCTGACAAGAGGTTGTTATGAGTAAGATCACAGGGCTGATCCTACGTATTCTCTGTCTTAGTGCCACGCCATGGATAGTTTTCATATCCACTACTAATATTCTATTTCTAGGAAACCAGGCTGATGTGGACTACGACATTCAGGTCTACTTCCCTTTTGTGGTAATGTTCATAATATCACTGTTGCTTGGTATGGCGTTACAATTCTTATCAAAAAGGCGCACAGGTTTTAGGTCCTTATTGTGGTTTTACTACCTGTCAGGCGTCTTTTTCTTGGTCTTTTCCTATTCGAGGGAATTTCCGGTAATCACAGAGAATGAAGTGGCTTTTATCGCCTTTCTTTCCCTATTGTTAGGCGCCACAGTACTGCTCCTGCGGAAACATGATCCTGTGATTATTACCAACGTTGTTGCCATTTTTGCTACCCTCCTGATAATCAGTGACATATATGCCTTTGTGGCAAAATATGAATATGACCTCGGGGATAAAGTCGAAAAGCCCCGACGTGCTGACAAGGTTGGAATCCAGGATGCCGCCAATAAGGGAAATCTCCCTAATATTTACCATATAGTACTAGATGGATATCAGAGTGACATGGTTTCTCTGACTTTTACTGAGGAAACGAAGAAAGACCTAAGAGGTTTTGTGTATTTTTCGAAAAATGTAACAGTATCCGGCCGAACGCGCCTGTCAATTCCATGTTTATTTGCGGGAAGGATGTACGATCCCAATGAACCTTTTCATGAATATATCAAAGAAGCATTTAATTCTGAAGATTCATTGTTGTATTGGCTCAAGAAGTCAGGGTATTCAACCACAGCCTATTTGCATAAACGTTGGTCATTTGAGCCTAATCTGTTCGACACCATTTATTTTCATCACAATGCTTTTGAAGAACATGATGTTGGGCATGATGCGTTTTATGCTGCATGGTTGTATCGGTGCCTGCCCGCATTTGCGAGTAGGTTGGTGTTAGGAGAAAAGATTCTACGGGATATGTCAGACAAAGATGTCTCTCCCAAGGCTTATGCCGTGGCATCCTATCAGACATTTGTTAATTTCATGAAAAGGGAAAGGACATTGGGTGCTTCACAACGATATTGTTTTCTTCATCTTATACTGCCCCACCCACCCTACGTTATGAATGGTGACTGCGAGTATGAGGAAGAAACAGAAAGCATTGCACAGTTTTGTTGTGCCAACAAAGTGAGGGGGGACCTAGTGAGGAGAGTTAGGGAATTAGGTCGCTATGATAATTCGCTGATAATTATACAAGGGGACCACGGTTTGAATATTGAGATTCAAGACAATCATTTAAGAGAAAGTTCCTCAACTGATAAAACTAGTATAGAATGGAACCGCCTGAGATCAAAAGCGCTGTTGTTAGTCAAGCCTGTGGGAGCCGGTGCTGATAGCGAATTGAATATTTCCTGCGCCGAAACTACCCTTCTCGATATCACGCCCACGATATTTGAGGCTGTTGGCCTGAAGCCCCCTCCATTTTGCGAAGGCGTTCCTTTATTTCCCGGGGTATCGTCTACAACATCACGAAAAAGGTACTACCATTTGTATCGGAGGGACTTCACTGAAAAGATATATCGCTTTGTCGTAGAAGGTGATGAATTTAGGTTCGACAAGATATTAAGGCCCGACGATTTTGATGACAGGATGCCGGCATTTTACGCGGACATAACGAATGAACGTGCAAAGGTGCTATCCAACGAGCCAGGAACATCTGGAAAATATGTTGTTAAGGGGAATATTTTTTTTAGATTCAAGATTGAGGAAGACGGAGTGTTTCAACTGAAAGCAAGAGTTATTGCCAAAGACGGAAGTTCTAATTCATATTTTGCGAGAATGGGAAACGAAGACTATCGGAAATGGAACATCAAGCATTGCAAGAAATGGGCGTGGCGAACCGTCCCGTTTACGTGGGAACTGGAAAAGGGAGAGCACCTTTTGTTTTTAAGGCATAGAGAGCCTACTCCTGTTGATCAGATAGAGTTAACAAGGCTGCAGTATTAGTCGGGGTAGGAAATCAAAAGCAAAGGAGGATATTGGCATGAAGGAACTGGGTATTGTAGTTGTGGCTTTATTGATTGTGTTTTCCCCTGTGGAGGCCCTCGCTTATCTTGATCCGGGGACGGGTAGCTACGTTGTGCAAATGGCGATTGCCGGCGCCGTAAGTGCCGCGTTTGCCATCAGGATTTTTTGGGGAAGGTTGAAGGATATGTTTCATAACATATTTAAGAGGGACAAGTAGAATGCTTCAAGAAAGAGTTCCTGGTTCATTCCGTGACCCAAGCGGTTTTCTGTTTGAAAGTGGAGGGATTCTGCTTCGCCAGGTCAATAAGAAATATCGTGGAGACTACGAAATGCTCATGACATCCGGGCTCTATGAAGAGCTTATTGCGGAGGGCCTAATGGTATGGCATGAGGAGGTGGATTTAACCCTCAAGAGAACTGATGACGCCTTTAAAATCATCAGGCCGGAGCGCGTGCCATTTGTTTCGTATCCATACGAATGGTGTTTCAGTGCGTTGAAGGATGCGGCCCTCATTACTCTGGATATTCAAAAAAAGGCTCTTGCCTATGAGATGTCTCTCAAGGATGCTAGTGCGTTCAATGTCCAATTTGTGGGTGGGAGGCCGGTGTTTATTGACACTCTATCATTTGAAAAATACCGAGAGGGACAGCCATGGGTGGCCTATAAACAATTTTGTATGCATTTTCTAGCACCATTGGCTCTTATGAGTTACAGGGACGTGCGGTTGAGTGGGTTGCTGAAAGTTTCCGTTGATGGATTTCCTCTTGATTTGGCTAGTGAGCTCCTTCCATTCAGAACCAAGCTTCGGTTTTCTCTCCTGTCTCACATTCATATGCATGCCAAAAGCCAGCAGCGATTTTCCGGAAAGACGGTCGACAAGTCCAGGAAAAATATCAAGAAGTTTGCGATGCGAGCCATTATCGATAGTCTGGAAAATGCCGTGAACGGTCTGAGGTGGTCTGCCGCGGGAACGGAGTGGGCAGATTACTATCTTGACACCAACTATTCGAAGGATGGAATGAAGCACAAGATAGACTCGGTTTCTGATTTTCTTGCGGAGATTAGCCCAGAGACGGTCTGGGACTTAGGGGCCAATGACGGCACGTTCAGTCGCATTGCAAGCGGCAAAGGGATACAGACAATCTCTTTTGACATAGATCCTGTGTGCATAGAGCAAAATTATCTGTATGTGAGAAAAAATAATGAACCCAATCTTCTTCCTCTATTGTTTGACGCCATGAATCCGACCCCCAACTTGGGATGGGCCAACATGGAGAGAATGTCGGTTACGTCCCGTGGCCCTTGTGACACCTTGATGGCACTGGCACTAATTCACCATTTGGCCATATCCAACAATGTTCCGTTCCCCGATATTTCGCAATACTTCAGCAGACTATGCAGATGGTTGATCGTTGAATTTGTCCCAAAAGAAGATTCACAGGTTCAGAGGTTGCTATCGACCCGGGAAGATATTTTTCCAAATTATGATCAGGAACATTTTGAAAAGATGTTCAGCCAAGATTTTAGAATAGTAAGGTCTGTCAAAATACCTGACAGCCGCAGAGTTTTGTATCTCATGAGGACGCTTGGAAAACATCAAATCCTCGACAGTGCTCAAATCGAGGAGAAAGCCTAGGGTCGTTCAATGAGGCTATCCCACGGCACCACCCTGGTGGCACAGAAAGCTGAAGGAGCGATCCATTGAGGTTGGGACGGGCAAGGAGCTTTTCGGATGGCGTACTGACAGTCTTATCGGTTGTGACTACTCCACTCATCTTGTTTGTTTGCAGCACAAACTCACTTTATCTGCAAAATCAGGAGGATCTGGGCCATCAAGTGGATGTATTATTCCCCTTTGTTTGCTTGCTTGTGATAGTTTCGCTTTTCGGCCTAATCCTCTCCTTTTTGTCGAAATATCAAGTTCTCAGAGTAATGCTTTGGGGGTACTATCTTCTCGGACCATTCTTTCTTGTATATTCGGTTCTACGTGGTTCCTTTACTGCCACTATGGATCTCCCTGTAAGTTTCGGAATTATTGGTTTTCTGTACGTATTCGCCACCGTGGCTGCGTATAAAAAGGTGTCGCTGAGTTTTGCCGCGAAGGTTTTTGGTTGTATAGGTATAGTACTTCTCTTGAATGAAGGCGTCAGTTTCGCAAGAAGGTTTGAATCTCATGTAACGGGACTGAGTTCATTCAGTAGCAATACAACAAGGTCCAAAACCGCCCAACAAAGAATGCCCAATATCTATCACATTGTGTTTGATGAGTATCAGACAGATATGTTTCAACTCACGCTGTCGCCGGAGGTGAAAAGAAAGCTCTCCGGTTTTATATATTTCCCAAATAACACTGCGCTCTTTGGCAGAACCAGAATGTCTCTTGCTTCGATGTTTCTTGGGCGACCATACGAGTATGACACGCCTCAAATTGAATATCTATTTAGGGCTTATAACGACAGAGAGTCTTCTCTGCATGAGTTAGTAAGCGCTGGCTACGACACTTATGCCTTTCTTTACTTAAACGACAAACATGCTAAGAAACTATTTCATCATGTCGTTTTTCAAAAGGACTATGCCGGATATGCATACATTTCGGATAGTAAGAGCCTCTTCATAAGTTTGTGGATATACGCAAACTTTCCAGCGTTCATCACCGACAAGTTCCTTCGTCGTGAAGAAATAGAACAACTAAAGAATCAAAATCTTCTTCCTGATGTCGATCCTCTCATATCCTATGCGAGTTTCAGGAAATATCTGGAAGCGGAAAGGTATCTATCCGAGTCGAATCGATATACGTTCATGCACCTTATAATTCCACACTTTCCCAATATATTCTACAGTGACTGTTCATGTGGG
>JAFDFO010000059.1 GCA_019309815.1 Deltaproteobacteria bacterium | reverse complement strand
ATCCTCATACCATGGATGGGTGGGGTTGGAGCAGCAATTGTAACGACTTGTGCCACCTGTTTGGCAGCGGTTGCCTCATTTCTGGCTGTCTACAAGCTTTGGGGAATCCTGCCGCCGGCAAGAACGCTTGTGAAAAGTGTCTTTTGCTCAGGGCTCGCCCTGGCGATAGCCGTCTTTTGGCCGGTGTCCGGTCTAATGGTCATCTTGAAACTCGTGGTAATTGTGGTCACGATCTTCGTTGCGTTTTTGCTTCTTGGTGATTTCACCGCCGGGGAGGTTGCCTTAATTCGTACAATCGTCAGAAAGAGAGCGTGGTCAAAAGAAGATGAGATTGAAGCCCAATAGGCAGGACTATTCATTTTTTGCTATCGTTTTTATCTCGGTAGGGTGTCCCGTTGAAGTCCTCTGGTAAAACCCTTTCAGGCCTCTAAGTTGAACCGCCAAAGCGAACTCATCTCCTGCGGCACGCTGTCGCCATCCGCCCTCGGGACTTGTTGCAGGGACCTTCAGTTAAACTGCTCGGTATCATGATAGACGATCTGATCCGTAAATCCTCCAAGGCCCTCAAGGCGTTAGTCACTCGAAAGATGCTGATCGAGGCGGACAGCATTCCTTACGCGTTTAATGATGTGCCGCTCAAGAAGATCCTGAACTGGATCTGCGTCGAGGCCGCAATACACACAAAATCCAAGTCTCTGGGCGTGGATGTGCTGAGCATCAAGACCTTGAATCCATACTCTAATGACACCTATTTCCACTGGCGACTGGGCAGAATGGGCCGTCGCATACGATTCGTACCTTCCATCTTGGTTCATCATCATTCTATTCACAGCTTTCCTATACTAATAAAAGATGAATATCATCATGGCCAGAATGTTGCCCGAGTCCGGGTTCTGGCGAAAAAGTTTTCTAGATTGAGAAGATCGATATATGCGGGTTATTGCTTTCTTATTCCAGTAAAATTGTTTTTGCAGATTTTTCTAAGAAATCTCAGAAACAGCGTTGATGCGGCAGCATTCTTCAAATCAATGCCACTTCTCATCCTATGCCTTATTTCTTGGTCAGCCGGCGAATGTGTGGGTTATGTTGGAAGCAAGGAAAATCAAAAGAGCTTTTAGTACAAGAAGGAACTTTGCCACTCGACGCCTTGTTGTCGCCTTTAACATAGTCGAGATTCTATTATGGTCGATATGAAGAAGTCAGTGAAACTGGGCCTGATCGGATGTGGTCAGATTGCCCAGGCAGTTCATTTGCCCAATCTGACCCGCTTGTCAGAGGTTGAACTTGTAGCACTGGCCGAAACAGATGAAAGTCGGTTGGAACAGGCCGGTAGGCAGGTACCTCACGCGCAAAAGTTTACGGATTACTCCCAATTGCTATCAATGCCTGAGATCGATGCAGTGATAGTCTGCGTCCCTAATGCCCTACATGCCGGCGTTGCCATCGCTGCGATGGAAAAGGGCAAACATCTGTATCTGGAAAAACCCATGGCGACAGGCGTTGAGGACGCTCGGCGCATGCTGGACGTGTGGCAGCAAACAGGTGTGGTTGGAATGATGGGGTTCAATTACCGATTCAATCAATTGTATCAAACGACCCAAAGAGTCGTCCAGTCCGGCCGGATAGGAGAAATCGTGGGAGCCCGCAGCATCTTTTCGACGGCAGACCAAGAATCGCCTCAGTGGAAGAAGTCTCGAGAAAGTGGTGGCGGGGTCCTCCTGGATCTGGCGCCTCACGATATTGATTTGGTACGTTTCATACTCGGTCAGGAAATCGCTGAAGTCTCCGCCTCGACACGATCGCTTCGAAGTGATGCCGACATCGCCACTGTACAGGTCCGAATGGAGGACGGCTTATACGTACAATTATTCTTCTCGTGGGGTGCCGTGGAGGAATCGGGCTTAGAGATATATGGGACAGCGGGCAAAGTCTCGCTCAACCGCTACGAGTCGCTTTCTCCGACTGTAAAAGGTACGAAGGCGGGGGGACAGCTCAAGCAGATCTGGCGGGGGCTCACATCGATTGCCGGTTTGCCATATTTTGTTGAAAGACTGCGTGCACCGATGAACGAACCCTCTTTCGCCCGTGCACTTGAACATTTTGTTGATGCAGTCAGGGGAGAGCACAGAGCCAGTCCCGACCTGTTTGACGGCTATCGCAGTCAGACGGTTATCCAAGCTGCGGAGGAATCAGCACTCACACGTCACACCATAATCCCCGACTCATTATAACCAAGCCCTATCGAAATTCCTCAAAGGCAGCGCAGGACCTCTGGAGGCTGCCTATAGTTGGTTTTCCAAATCTCTGAACGCAGGAGACATGCCATGCATGAAGAACCTCGTGAAGACGGCAGTGGTAAGGCTGGTCAGCTATCACGCCCTGATATGAGTGTCGTTCTGATTACCCCTGATCGCTACGAAACCATACGGGGCGTGGTGGAGGCCTTGCGTCAGCAAACGGTGAGGGAAAAACTGGAGATAGTAATTGTAGGACCTTCGTGTGAGCAGTCGGGACTCCCGGTATCAGATTTTGCGGGCTTCGCTGGTTACCAGGTATTGGAAATCAATGACATGACATCCACTTCTCTTGCTCGAGCAGCAGGCATAAAAGCTGCCAGAGGGTCGGTAATTGCCATGACAGAAGACCACTGCTTTCCGGCGCCAGGGTGGGCTGAGGCCCTGATCGATAGGCATAAGGAACAATGGACGGGGGTTGGTTCGGTTTTCTGTAATGCCAATCCACGTACCGCCGTGAGTTGGGCGAACTTCTTGATTGAGTATGGGGACTGGGCTGATCCGATTCCCCCCGGGCCCACTAATCACATTCCCGGGCACAACAGTAGCTACAAACGCGATGCATTGCTGGAATACGGGTCAGACTTGGGAAATGTCCTGGAGGCTGAGTCCCCTATGCAATGGGATATGATGAATAAAGGCCACGCATTCTGCATGGAGCCGAAGGCCAAGATGTTTCATCAGAACTTCTCGGTTTTTGGACGGTCGATTCCACTTAGATTCCACGGGGGACGTCTGTTTGCCGCCAATCGTGCACACGAGTGGTCACTTCTACGACGATTGTCTTACTGCCTGTTGTCACCGCTCATTCCATTGGTCAGGGTGCGTCGTGTTTTGCGGGCAGCAAATCGGATTGGCCAGAACAAACTGATTTTACGAGTGTTGCCGACGTCGTTCATCATGCTGGTGTTTGACGGACTTGGGGAAATGGTCGGTTACCTTGGAGGATCGGGCGGCGCAATGCAGAAACTCTCAGACATGGAGTTCCACCGTGAACGTTTTTTGGTCGACGGCGATCGTGTGCAGCCATCAACTCCCTGACCCTTAAATGCAGCGGGGGCAGGGTTGTCTGGGTTCGATCAGGCAATATATTATGAAGATTCTGCTCGTTAACGACGTTGGACAGGCAACCTATGGAGCGCCCAGTGGTACACTGAGACTTCGAGATGGACTGCGACAGCGTGGACACGATGCCCGGATGTTTGCCACTACGGCCCGTCCATTTGTTAAACGAGACGTCATAGCTGACTATCAGTGCTTTGGAACCGCCTCCCGTCTCCAGACGCTGGTTCAGACGGCCAATCCGTGGGCCTTTTGGCGGTTGCGTCGAGTACTCAAGGAGTTTCAGCCTGAGGTAGTTCATGTCGTGATGTTTCTAACGCAACTTTCACCTTTGATCCTTTTGTTGCTTAAGAACGTGCCGAGCCTGCATGACATTGTTGTATGGCGGCCCATATGTCCTATGGGCACCAAAATGCTGCCGGATGGGACTACATGCCCGGTTACGGCGGGTATAGAGTGTTATCGGAACAGATGTCTCCCTTTGCATTCGTTTCTGCCGCAGATGTCAGAGCTGTGGTTCTATAGAAGGTGGCGGAAGGTCTTCGACTTAACCATTACCATCAGTCATGCCATGCGAAGTCGTTTGATGAGGGAAGGGGTCGAACCGCAACAAGTGGTCTTGCGTACGGTTGCCACCAGGCCGTCACGGCCCGCTCTTTCATCACCCCCAACAGTGGCCTTTGCCGGCCGCCTGGTTCTGGAGAAAGGCGCGGATGTTCTGGTACAGGCGTTCGCAAAGGTATTGGCAAGGATTCCAGATGCACAACTTGTTCTTGCCGGAGATGGTCCAGAGCGAGGATATCTGAGAAAGATGATTGCCGATCTTGGTATTGCCCCTCATGTCACCATGACCGGTCATCTGTCGCGTCCGGAGATGGAGCGTCTTTTTGACACCGCCTGGGTACAGGTTGTCCCATCCCGGTGGGAGGAGCCCTCTGGCGATGTTGCGGTCGAAGGAATGATGCGGGGGACAGCATTAGTGGCAAGTGCTTCCGGGGGTCTGGCAGAGATTGTACAGGAAGGCAGGACAGGCCGGCTGGTTCCGCCCGGTGACGTTGATGCTTTAGAAGCTGTTCTGTTGCAGGTCTTGAGCAATCGTGAACTGGCTGAAGATCTTGGCAGGGCTGGGCGTGACTTTGCCTTATCGGTCTTTAGTCAGGAAAGTTATCTGGACAGAATACTCCAATTGTATAACCAGTTGGTTTCACCCAAGCCAGGGGAAGAGAGTGGGTAGTACCCGGTTTCAGTTTTCCGTTATTGTTCCTACATATAATCGGCCGGGGCTGGTCAATAGATGCTTAAGGGCAATGACGCGTCTGGCATATCACGTGGACCGATTTGAAGTTGTGGTGGTTGATGACGGAAGCCGGACTCCACTCGACGGGGTTGTTGAACCATTTTTCGACAAACTAAATATCACGCTGATCCGCCAGCCCAACCGGGGACCGGGCGCGGCACGAAATGAGGGTGCAGCCGTTGCTCGAGGGCATTTTCTTGCCTTTACTGATGATGATTGCCGGCCTGCCTCTGACTGGTTACAGAAGTTGGAAACACGCTTTGGAGACACCCCCGATGGAATGATCGGCGGACGAGTCATCAACCCCCTTAAGCACAATCCGTATTCTACAGCCAGCCAGCTCATCGTTGACATGGCTTACACATTTTACAACCAACATCCGCAGCCCTCATTCTTTTTTACCTCCAACAATATGGCGGTACCAGCGGCCCTGTTTCACAAAGCTGGCGGTTTCAACGCTGCCTTCAGGACAGCTTCCGAAGATCGTGAGTTATGCGACCGATGGCTTCACATAGGTCATAAGATGACCTATGCACCAGAGGTCCTGGTGTTTCATACACAGGCATTGACGCTCCGAAGCTTCTGTATGCAGCACCTGAACTATGGGCGAGGCGCCTTCCAGTATCATCAGGTGCGAAAAAGGCGTGGGTCCGGAAAGATACAAAACGACATGAAGTTTTACCCCCAGTTCCCTCGCCTTCTGCGAGATTCAATGGCCAATATTCCGCAGGCAAGAACTGCAAAGGTTTTTATGCTGCTGCTACTTTGGCAGATGTTTAATGCGGTTGGCTTCTGGTATGAAACGTACAACAACAGTAAATCCACTGTAACGGCACCGCAGAAGACAAATGACACTGAAGACAAAACAGTTGGCTGATGACTAATTCTTCTCATCAGATTGGTGTGAAAGAGTCAAAAAAAGGTACCTTACCCAACCTGATCATCATCGGTGCACTGAAGTGCGGCACTACCAGTCTGCATTACTACCTGGGTCTTCACCCCGAGATATCTATGTCCCGTGAAAAAGAACTGTATTTCTTTGTGAAAGAATGTAACTGGAACAAAGGTATTGACTGGTACAGATCAAACTTTTCGGGCGAATCGAAAATCCACGGAGAATCCACGCCTATCTACACAGCCTACCCAGTCTATGTAGGCGTAGCAGAGCGAATGCACGGAGTTGTACCTGGCACAAAACTCATCTACGTGGTTCGTGACCCGATTGATCGCCTGGTTTCCCATTACGTGCACGCCTGTGAGATGGGCAGGGAGGACAGAGGAATCGAAGGTGCTTTGAGCATTCTGGACGGGAATCGTTATGTTCAGCTAAGCAAGTATTACATGCAAATAGAGCAATATGTACCCTATTTCCCCGAAGAGAATATGATGATCATCACGGTGGAGGATTTGCAGAAGCATCGCCTACAAACACTTCAAAGAGTATTCAACTTCCTGAATGTTGACGAGTCATTCTACTCCAGAAGATTCTTCAACGTTTGGCACATGTCTAAGTATAAAAGACGGAAGACCCCTGTCGGGTTGCGTTTGGAGACGATGCGGGCGATGAAAACGATTCAACTACTTCCCTATGAAATGCGAGGACCTGTGGAGAAATTAATCTATCTCCCATTATCGCGCAAAGTGGGACGCCCGGAAGTGGACGCGGACCTTCGGCAAAGGCTGATTGATGTTTTTCAGGAAGATGTGAATCGTCTAAGGAAATACACGGGCCGGAATTTTGAGACCTGGAGTGTGTAGCGGTCGGACCTTTGAGGAAAACCCTAAGGTGAATCTGGAGACCATAGGCACTGAGCGTACTGAGGCAGGAAATCAGCCTGCGAAAGGGCGTCACGTTCGCCCGACCAACCCTTACATCAAATTCAGTAGGGCTGAGATTGAAGGGTCAATTGCCGAACGGTTTGAAAGACAGGTTGCCACATACCCCGAAAAGATAGCTGTGAAGGCTGGAGAGTATTCTCTTACGTATGATGCTTTGAATCGGGCTGCCAATCAACTGGCCCATGCCATCCTGGAAGAACGGGGGGAAGGGGAGGAAGCGATTGCATTTTTGCTTGAGCACGGGATACCGCAGCTTATTGCTATCTTCGGTATACTGAAATCCGGCAAGATATACACGCCTCTCGATCCGTCATTCCCTCACGCGAGAATCTCTTTTCTGCTTGAGGACTCCCAGGCCGGCCTTGTTGTCACCAATGATGAAAATCTTCCTCTTGCGGAGCAGCTGTCCCAAAACCGGCTGAGTATCCTTAACCTTGACAAACTCAATCCCATGACCCCGAGTGAAAATCCACCGGGTTCAATTTCACCTGACACCGTCGCCAACATCTACTACACATCCGGATCCACCGGCCAGCCTAAAGGTGTCTTTCTGAATCATCGCAACTTGCTCCACAGCATCATGAGTACAACAAACAACTACCACCTCTGTGCCGAAGATCGTGTCGCTTTTCTTTTGTCTGCCAGTTTCGCAGGGTCTATGGCTTCGATCTTCGGAGGCTTGTTGAATGGCGCCACGGTTTGCCCATACAGCCTAAAAGGACCGGGGCTTGTCCATCTGGCGGAGTGGTTGTCGAAAGAGCAGATAACCTTTTACGTGGCGGTCTCCTCAGCCTTCCGACGCTTTACCGGTACCCTGAAAGGTACTGAGACATTTCCTCACCTTCGCTTGATCGTGCTGGCAGGAGAACCGGTTTATAGAAGAGACGTGGAACTCTACAAGAAGCATTTCTCTGATGACTGCATCCTATGCGTCAGACTTGCAGGTACGGAAACCCATGAGTTGCGGTCTTACTTCATCGACAAGGAGACAAAGATACCTGATAGTCTTGTGCCGGTTGGGTATGCGCTGACAGACAAAGATATTCGGTTGCTGGATGACGACGGCAAAGAGGTTCCTATTAACGAAGTTGGCGAGATAGCGGTGAGCAGCCGTTATCTGGCCCTGGGCTATTGGCGCAAGCCGGATCTTACACAGGAGGATTTCCGTCCTGACCCGGATGGCAGTGGTAAGCGTATCTACCGAACCGGTAACTTGGGTCGCATGAAACCCGATGCCTGCCTGGAATATCTCGGTCGGAAAGACTCCCTGGTGAAGGTGAGAGGATATAGGATTGAGCTTGGGGAGATTGAGAAAACGCTGCTCAACCTTGAAAACGTAAAAGAAGCTGCAGTAGTGGCACAGGAGTACCGCTCGGGCCACCAATACATTGTCGCATACGTTGTTCCTCAAGCCAAGCCTGATCCCACAGTCAATATCCTGCGGGCGGGGCTCAGCGAGACATTACCTGACTACATGATTCCTCATTTCTTTGTGGCGCTTGAAGCAATGCCTGTTACACCATCGGGCAAGATAGATCGCCTCATGCTTCCAAAGCCTGATTGGAAGCGCCCCAAAACGGATACGCCTTTCGTGGCACCGCGTGATAAAATGGAAACGCACCTGACAGAGATTTGTGGAGACGTACTGGGGATCCACCCAATTGGTATAAGAGACAGGTTCGCTGATCTGGGTTTTGATTCAATCCTTTACGTTTGCTTCTTCACGGAAATTGAGGAACGACTCGGCAGAGAGTTTTCTTTTGACTTTTTCGTTGACGCACAGAACATTGAGGAACTAGCCGATCTCTTCCGTGCCCAGGACAGTGCTCCTCCAAAGCCGGCTGCGCAGCAGAGCTGGTCCATAGATGCAAGGTCTCCCGGTATTCGAATCAGCTACACCTATCTCGAAGTAAACAACTTCCTCAAGAAGGCCCTGAAGATTGTCATATTTTCTGTTCTGGAAAAGTGCGGTGGTGTCATCCCTTACTCCTCAGGTACAAGGCTCTTGTCAAAGCTGTGCGGACGGAAATGGGCGCAAACCATTCTTTTTGGGAAACTTGTCCGCCTACTTCGACGTTTATTGCCTGCCATTGAAAGCCAAACAAGTGAGGCCGAAATCATCCACAGATTCCTGATGTGCAATTCTATGGTTGACTTGAGAATTGCTATCCTTTCGCGCTTTACTCCTCAGCGCTTTGAGAGATGGGTTGAAATTACCGGGATTTCGACGTTATTGCGATCCCACCGCAGGGGACAGGGTGTCGTCTTAGTCAGTAGCCACTACGGGCCTTCCCATTTTGATGTTTTGCCTCTGCATCGGCTGGGGATAGAGGACATAATTACCATGGGTGGAGCGCCCACCGAATTTGAACTGTTAGGGCTCGAGCGGTGGAATCAGATAAAGGTCGAATATGAACCTTCGATGCAGTTTCGGTTTGGACTGTCATCTTTGTATGTGGCCAGGCAGTTTCTTGGCCGCGGCGGCATAGTGCGTGTGGCACCAGATGGCCTACACGGCACCAGCGGAATCTCCCTCCCTTTCGTGGGCCGTGTCTTACCGTTCAGGGCCGGTTTTGCACACCTTGCCCTGACGACCGGTGCTGATGTCATACCCGTTTTTATTTCCTTTGATACTACCGGAAAGGTCAGGGTGGAGTTTCTGAATCCGCTGGAGGTTGGCTCCCCAGGTATGAACCATCAAGACCAGGTTGAATTCCTCATAAGACAACATGCAAGCCTTCTGGAAAAAAAGTGGCGTGAAGATCCAGGAAACATCCAATGGAAGTATTTAAAACAATTCCTGGCATTGAAACCGGCTATCGGAGAAGAGGAACCCTTATAGGAAGCATAGAAGATTCTGGATTCTGGAAGTGACTTTTCCGCCCAGCTTGCCTCTGTGGCTGCGGGAGAGCAAAACTTGTTCAACGCTTGAAAGGAGAGAGAAGATGAAGAGAGTAATCCTGTTGGGGGTGACAATGGCATTTGCTTTTGGATGTCTTGTAGGCGGAGGGGTGAAGGCCGTCAAGGCAGAGACCATCGAACTGAAAATGGCCCACTTCATGCCACCCATGCACATCCAGCATCAGAAGTCTTTTGTTCCATTCGCCCAGAATGTGGAAAAGCTGAGCAATGGCAAAGTAAAAATCAAGATTTACTCAGGAGGGGCTCTTGGTGGACCCAAACAGCTTGCGGATGCTGTCAAGACAGGCATCACAGACATAGCGTTCATCATTCCGTCCTATACGACGGGTCGTTTTCCACGAACTTCCGTTTTTGATCTTCCTTTCCTTTTTGACAATGCAGTACATGCCACGAACGGAATTTATGATATGTATGACAGGTATCTCGCGGAGGACTACAAGGACTATAAGGTGTTGTGGCTTTACTCCTTTGGGGCAGGGCAGCTTCATTCGGTTACGAAGCCCATACACACAATAGATGATCTCAAGGGAATGAAAATACGATCGGGGACTGCATATATGAGTAAAGCCTTAGAACTCTTGGGAGCCAACCCGGTTGGGATGCCTGTCTCCAAGCTTAGCATATCCCTTCAGAAGAAGGTAATCGATGGGGTACTCACGCCGTACTGCGCTGCCGTTGATTTTAAGCTTTTGGACCTGCTTAAGTACATTACCCAGGCAGACATGTATGTGTCACCGATGGCGGTAGTAATGAACAAAGAGAAATTTGATTCCCTGCCTGAGTTTGCACAAAAAGCCATTGATGAGGCATCCCCTGCCTGAGTTTGCACAAAAAGCCATTGATGAGGCATCAGGCAAAAAGTGGGGTCTGCATGCTGCCCAGGTTTACGACCGTCACGACAAGGATGCAGTGAGTCAAATAGAGGAGCAGGGCAAAATCAAGATTTACAGGCTACCTGATTCCGAAAAGTTGAAGTTTGTTAATGTTTTGAATCCACTAAAAGAAGATTGGGTCAAGGACATGTCCGAGAAAGGATTGCCTGCCAGGGAGATGTTAGATGTTGTCCATATTGCCGCGGAGAAGAACAAATAGGGTGGGGACTGGATAGGAGCCGGGTCCCGTTTCGTTTGACATTGTTACTCACAAACAGACAGACTTCGGACGCTTTTTCTGATGATGCTGCTTACCATAGCAGACGTTTTTCTGAGAAAGGTGTACAGCAAATCGATCCTGGGCACTGTCGAAGTCACCGAGTTTATGATGGTGATTGTGGTATTCTTTGCCCTGGCACATGCTGAAGTGTTGAAGCGTCATGTGAAAGTCGATCTCGTCTTAGGCCGATTTAGCAAACGGGTTCAGGCGATCATTGATATGGTTACGCAGTTAATCTTTTTCCTTTTCTTTGGATTGATGACCTGGTCGGCACTGGTATATGCCGGCACTATGAGAGCCTCAGGAGAAGTATCTCAGGATCTATGGATTCCCGTATATCCGTTTGTCTACATAGTAGCTATCGGTTGCGGTGTGCTTGGTATAGGGCTGTTGATAAATTGTCTGTCGGCCCTAAGAAAAATGGTCACTTCATGAGTCCCACCACCCTCTGAATTCTCGGTATTCTTTTTTTGTTTCTACTTCTTTCCCTACGCATGCAGATTGGTTTCACTCTGGCATTGGTGGGGTTCCTGGGATTTGCCATTCTGAATTCCACTGAATCGAGTTTTTCGGTACTGGGGATGGCGTCATTCAAGACGGGGACAGCGTACAGTCTTACTGTTATTCCGCTTTTTATTCTAATGGGACAGTTTGCCATTCACTCCAGGATGGGGTTTGAGATCTATGAGACATTTTACCGCTGGATTGGTTTCTTGCCCGGAGGGCTGGCCATGGCGACCACCGGGGCCTGTGCCGGCTTTGCCGCCATATCAGGATCTTCCGTGGCCACGTCAGCAACCATGGCCACGGTGGCTCTCCCTGAAATGAAGCGGTTCAATTACGGCGATTCATTGGCCACCGGTTGTATTGCCGCTGGAGGTACTCTCGGGATTCTGATCCCACCAAGTACGGTGATGATCATCTACGGCATTTTAACTGAACAGCCTATCGGGACACTGTTCATTGCAGGGATCATTCCGGGGCTCCTGTTGAGCGGACTCTTTATACTGACTATATACATTATGACGAGATACAAACCATCACTGGGCCCCCCAGGACCAAGATTTACAATGAAGGAGAAGGTCTTTGCCCTGAAAGGCACGTGGGGTGTTCTTTGTCTGTTCTTATTGGTTGTGGGCGGGCTTTACAGAGGCTGGTTCACACCCACGGAGGCTGC